>JAYVRS010000259.1:0-2230 GCA_043776185.1 Bryobacteraceae bacterium
GGCTCGCCCTCGAAGGCGATGGCGATCTTGTCCGCGCGCCCGTTGGCCAGGTGCCGGTCCAGGCAGTTGTAACTGGCGTTAATCTCGCCGCCGGAGAACCACTTAGCGACAGGCGGTTGCCAATCGAGCACGGTGTCGAAGGGCTGAAACCACGACAGTTCCTGGCGGGCAAGTTGCCCCCAGAACTCCTCCGGCACTTCTTCGGCACGCCTGTAGAGTGCGCGGTAGGCATCCATTCCAGAAACATTCGCCTGGGCGGCGAAAGCCGCCGGTGGCGCAAAGATGTGTTCGTTGCTCATCTCAGGTTATTATGATCCAAAGCATATGAAACCTGTAAAACCCCGTGACCAGCAGGCCCTCGTCGGTCGTCTCATGGACGCCTGCGGTGGTGCCTATAAGCCGAAACAGCGTCTGAAACACTACATAACGGGGCCGCAATGGGCCGCCTCCTACGAAGGCCATGCCCTTTTCCACGCCCCTACGCGCCACCCAGTGCCGTTTGAAACCGTGATCGCCGAGTACGAAAAGATCGGCATCGGCTATTGGTGTACCCACGATACGGACGTGCTTTCCTACGAAGAGGTCGGCAAGGACGCGCAATGGGAGACGGTGGGGCGCATTAAGAAATCGCTGAAGGACCATGGCCTGAAATGCTCCATGGTCACCACCGAGACCTTTCATCACGCCGTATTCGCCAGCGGCCCGGCGTCGGAGTCGCCCGAAGTCCGCGAGTATGCCAAGTTCCGCATGGCCAATACGGTCGAGATCGGCCACGAATTGGGCGCGGAATTCGCCGTTTACTGGCCTGGCTCGTTGGGCTATTTCACGCAAGGCGCGGTGGAAGAGACGCAGACGCTCACCTGGTACGCCGAAGGCATGAACCACGCCTGCGAAGCCGACATTCGCATCGCGAAGGAGAAGGGCCGCCCCACGCTGAAGCATTGCATGGAGGCCAAGCCCTTCGAGCCCCAGGGCGAGATCCTGCTGCCCACCTCCGATGCCATGCTCACCTGGATTAATTCCGGCTTACTCACCCATCCGGAGATGGTGGGATTGAACCCCGAATATCTGCACGAATTGATGTGGGGCGGCGCGCCTCGCGCGGCTCTGGCGCGCGCCTTGCTGGCCGGCAAGCTCTGGCATTTCGATATTAACGATGGCTACCGCTTGAAGCACGACGTCGACATCGCCGTTGGCTTAGTGAATCCGCTCGACTGGTTGAACGTCCTGGTTCTCCTGCGTAGCCACGGTTACAAAGGGCCCTTCAACTTAGACTTCAAGCCGCCCCGCACCACCTCCAACTGGGGCGTCTTCGCCGTCAGCTTTCCCACCGCCGTCGACCGCTTCATTACCCTCTGGGAAATGGCCGGAGAACTGATGGCCGACAAAGTCATGCAGCAAGCTTCCGCCGCTCTACGCGCCGGCGGCGGACCCTGCGATCCGCGCGACGCCGTCGCCATTTTCGAAGCCAACAAAGAGTTACTCAACTTACACGAGCTAATCGCCCACCGGATCTTCCAGTTGTTAGTCGGGACGCATCGCGGACGGACTTACTCCAGCAAGAAATGACGCTTGGCTCACGACCGGACAGAAAACTATCTTCCTTCCAAGCAGATGACGACTCGTCTTACTAGCCCACGCCGTTAGTCGAATGGTGCGAACAGCTTGCAAATGTAACCCCACGGCTACCGCCGTGGGCTAGTAAGCGGGCCATATGGAAAGATACAACTCTGGCGGTCAAGACGCTAGTGCCTCGACCGCTTGTAAAGTATCTTCTCTATGTCATCGCAGGAAACAAACTATCTTTCACACGTCATTGCACTAGTGCCGCGACCGGGTGAAGGTTTCGTTTAGGTCGCTCCCTCCGCCGAGAGCCACTTACTACGTGCGGGCGCGGGGATGAAAAGGTGGGTGGTGCGGTTTGGGAGCCGGGTGGTTAGCTTTCTTTCTGAGGACCTGGTTTGCAGACCGTTTCTGCAGGGGTGCGGGCGATGAGGGGCATTGGAGCGCGGCTTTTGTCGAACTTTTTGAGGCCGGCTGGTTCGGGGTGAGCGTGGAGTTGGGTTCGTTTGGGGGAGCGGGTTTCGGCGTGGGTTCGTTCGGTAGATCGCCTGGTAAATCGTTTGGGGGCGAGGGCGCGGCTTGCCGGTTATTTTGTAAGTCGCGGAGATCGTTGAGGCATTGGCGATAGTGACGGCGGAACTGAGCGTCGTAGCGGAGGTAGAGTTTG
>JAYVRS010000260.1:0-7238 GCA_043776185.1 Bryobacteraceae bacterium
GCTGAGATTATCAAGCAGTTGCCCGGCGTGCCCAAGAGCCAGATCCTCGCCGAACCCGCCCAGCGCAACACCGCCCCCGCCATCGGCCTCGCCGCCCACCTGATCGGCCAATTGGATCCCGAAGCCGTCATGGGCGTCTTTCCGGCGGACCACGTCATCACTAAGCCCAAGCGCTTCCTCAAGTTCGTCCGCGCCGCCTACGCCGGCGGGGCCAAGGGCCAAATGGTGGTGCTGGGCATTCAGGCCCGTTGGGCCGAGACCGGCTATGGCTACGTGGAGTTCGCGCCGGGCTTCGCCGCCGGTGGTACCACCCCGCTCGAAGTGCAGAGCTTCCGCGAAAAGCCCCAGTTCGACGACGCCCAGCAGTATCTCGCCTCGGGACGCTTCTGCTGGAATGCCGGCATGTTCTTCTGGAAAACGGCCGTCTATCAGGACGCCTTGCGCCAGTTCATGCCCAAGACCGCCACGCTGCTGGCTGCCCTGCCCAAGTCCACCGCGCGCAATTTCACGGCCGAGCTGGCCCGCATCTTTCCGCTCTGCGAGAACGTCTCCGTCGATTACGGCATCATGGAAAAGGCGAAACAGATCACTGGCTTGGCCACCGACGACATCGGCTGGAACGACGTTGGCAGTTGGAACGCCGTTTATGAGCTGCTGACGAAAGCGAAGGGCGACAACGTAACGCGGGGCGAGTCGCTGGCGATTGAGAGCCACGGCAACTACGTCGACGCCGGCCAGAAGCTCGTGGCCCTCGTCGGCGTCCAGGATCTGGTGATCGTCGATACGCCCGACGCCCTGCTCATCACCACCCGTGGGCAATCGCAGAAAGTCGGCGAGATGGTGAAGCTCCTCGAAAAGCTGAAGCGCGACGCATTACTGTAAATCATTTCATTGTGAATTAAATTAGCTTAACTGACTCCATTCTGATCAAAATCCAAGCGACTCTCCCTTGCGACTGCTGGAAAACTTTGTCAGAATCGGGAAGGCTCGGTGGTCTGCTAGGCTAACAAGCTGAATGGGATAGAACTTCCAGCCAGAAGTATTTTGAGGAGTACCCCGAAACGTGAAAGAACGTGGTTTGGTGAAGTGGTTTAACAATGCAAAGGGCTTTGGATTCATCCAACGCCAAACTGGAGAGGACGTTTTCGTCCACTTCAGTGCGATCAATATGAATGGCTACCGGTCGCTCGAAGAAGGCGCCGAGGTCGAGTTTGAAGTGAAGACCGGGCCGAAGGGCCTTCAGGCGGAGAACGTCCTTCTCACGTAGCGGAAATATTCAACAGCCAAGCCATGCCGAAGCCGGTGAGCGAACAGCTCACCGGCTTTTATTTTTGCCAAGTGAGCCATTTGCCCGGGAAAATTCGCTTTATCAGATGAGGCAGGTTGATCCTAACGGGCACTGGGCAAGTCCTGAATGCCAGGCTATTTTCTTAGGGGAGCTTGCTGGTTCTCTCTCATCGCTCAGCGGAATGCCGTTGGGACCCGGTTCTCGGAGGCCAGGTCCTGGCGGCTTTCCCTTTTTGGGGCGCGCAGTTTGACAGGCGAGGGTCCGCATTTGCTACTCTATGAGGAGAGATTAAGAGATTGGAGTTTGTACGCCTATGAGTACCGCTTTTCCCTCGGGGAAGGCGATCGAGCGCAAGTGGCATGTTCTTGACGCCAAAGAACAGGCCCTGGGTCGTCTCGCCAGCCAAGCCGCAATGATTTTGATGGGCAAAACCAAGCCCAGCTACACCCCCTTTCTCGACACTGGTGATCATGTGATCGTCATCAATGCCTCACATGTCGTGTTGACGGGGAACAAAGAAGAACAGAAGAAATACTACACTCACTCGGGCTATCCGGGCGGGCTGAAGGAAACCACCGCCCGCAAGATGCGCGCTCATCGTCCCATTCGGATCGTGGAACTCGCAATCTCCGGGATGTTGCCGAAAACGAAGTTGGGTAAGCAGATGTATCGCAAGCTCAATGTCTATCCCGGTCCCCTGCATCCGCATCAAGCGCAGAAGCCGGTCGCGCAAGCCGCCAAAGAAGGCAGAGAGTAATGAAGGCTACGACACCACCTACGTTGGTACAAAATTTGGGCACGGGCCGCCGCAAGCTGGCGATCGCCCGCGTGTTCCTGCGCCCCGGCAAGGGAACGATCACGGTCAATAGCCGTGTATTCGAAGAATACTTCAAGACCGAATCGTCGCGCACGCTGGCCAAGCAATCCTTGGTCGGTTCTGAGCTAGCCGACAAGTTCGACGTCCTGTGCACCGTCATGGGCGGCGGCATCATGGGCCAGGCCGGCGCGGTCCGCTTGGGCGTCGCCCGGGCGCTGATCGATTACAACGCTGAGCTGCGCCCCCGGCTGAAGCAATTGGGCTGCTTGACGCGCGATCCCCGCGCTCATGAGCGCAAGAAGCCTGGTCAAAAGGGTGCGCGCAAGAAGTTCCAATTCTCCAAGCGCTAATCTCAAGCTTGTTCGAAACGTCTTTTCGAGGGGGCAAAGCGTGGCTCAGCAGCCAATCTTTGCCCTTTCGTGTGTCTCCACCAACCTCGGACTTTACTTCCCTGCCCGGCAAATCTCGCCTTGGACCGTCGCGCCGGATCGTAAGTTCGCTAACCGCAACCCAACCAAAAGAAAGTTAGGAGCGCATTTTGCCTTCCATTAGCATGAAAGAATTGCTCGAAGCCGGCGTACACTTCGGGCACCAGACCAAGCGCTGGAACCCCAAGATGAAGGAATACATCTTCGGCGAACGTAACGGGATCTACATTGTCGACCTGCAAAAGACCTTGAAGCTATTCAAGGATGCCATGCGGTTCATCGGCGAAATGGCTGCCCAAAACAAGACCTTTCTCTTCGTCGGCACCAAGCGCCAGGCCCAGGAGGCCATCGCGGAAGAAGCCACGAAGTGCCAACAGTATTACGTGAACAATCGTTGGTTGGGCGGCTTGCTCACCAACAACATCACGGTACAGAAATCCATCAAACGCTTGAAGGAACTGGACGCGATCGCCGAAGAAGGCAGCTTCGCCGGCCGCTCGAAGAAAGAAGCTTCGCGCATGGAGCGTGAGCGCAAGAGCCTCCAGCAGAATCTCGCCGGTATCCGCGACATGCAAGGCCTGCCCGACGTGCTCTTTGTGGTGGACTCGCACAAGGAAGCCATCGCCGTGATGGAAGCCCGCCGCTTGAACATCCCCGTCGTGGCCGTCGTCGACACCAACTGCGACCCCAACATGGTCGACTACGTCATCCCCGGCAACGACGACGCCCTGCGCGCCATCAAGCTCTTCACCAGCAAGATCTCCGAAGCCATCAGCGAAGGCCGTTCCCTCGCCACTGAGCAGGACTTTGTCCCCGAGAAGATTGTCGCCGATGAGTCCGCTTCATCGCTTGACATGTCCGCTTACACCCAGTATGTCGATCCCTCGTACTCCGAACAGCTGATGTCGGAGAGCCTGATTTCCGACGAAGATCTCCCCAGCGTCTCACTCAAAAAGGCCCCCGTGGTGGTGGAAGCCCCCGTGGTGGTAGAAGCAGTCAAGGCACCCGAAGCGAAGGTAACCGAATAAGTTATGGCTGAAATTACCGCACAGCTCGTCAAGCAGCTCCGCGAAAAAACTAGCGCGGGCATGATGGAATGCAAAAAAGCCTTGGAAGAAGCCAAGGGCAACTTAGAAGAAGCGGAAGTCGTCCTGCGGAAACGCGGGATGGCTTCGGCCGCCAAGAAGTCCTCCCGCTCCACCAAACAGGGCAGTATCGGCACCTACATTCATCCGGGCGCCCAATTGGGCGTCATGCTCGAAGTGAATTGCGAAAGCGATTTCGTGGCGCGCACTGACGACTTCCAGGAACTCGTTCGGGACCTGTCCATGCACATCGCCGCCGCTGATCCGCTCTTCGTCCGCCGTGAGGAAGTCACCGAGGCCGTGCTCGACAAAGAGCGCGAAATCGCCCGCGACCGCGCGAAAAACGAAGGCAAGCCCGACAAGATCATCGACCGCATCATCGAAGGCCGCATCGAAAAGTACTACGAGGAAGTCGTTTTACTGGAGCAACCTTTCGTCAAAGAGAGCTCAATCACGGTCAAGGATCTGATCAATCAGAAAATCGCCAAGCTCGGTGAGAACATCACCGTGGCCCGCTTCATACGCATGAAGGTCGGCGAAACCCAAGGGCCTGAAAAGCCCGAGGCCGCTGAATAGTCTATTCCGGTGGGCGGGCCTCTCAGCCCGCCCTTCTTATTTCAACTAAGGGACGAAATCAATACCCAGCATGGCCTACTCGCGGATTCTGCTAAAACTCTCGGGCGAAGTGATGGCCGGGCAAGGCTCCTTCGGCATTGACCCTGAAAAAGTAGCGGCCCTAGCCGCCGAAGTGGCCGACGTGGCCCGCACCGGTATCCAAATCGGTTTAGTGGTGGGAGGCGGTAATTTCTTTCGTGGCGTCGCCGCCGCGGCCCGCAATATGGATCGCGTCTCAGCCGACCACATGGGCATGCTGGCCACCGTCATCAATGCCCTAGCCTTGCAGGACGCCCTCGAAAAACAAGGCATCCAAACCCGCGTCATGACCGCCATTCAAATGCCGCAAATCTGCGAGCCCTATATCCGCCGCCGCGCCATTCGCCATCTCGAAAAAGGCCGCATCGTGATCTTCGCCGCCGGCACCTCCAATCCCTTCTTCTCCACCGATACCGCCGCCACTTTGCGCGCCCTCGAAATCAAAGCCGAGGTCATCGCCAAGGCCACCCGCGTCGACGGAGTCTACGACAAAGATCCCCTCAAACACTCGGACGCCGTCCTCTACCGCCATGTCTCTTACACGGAAGTGCTCACCAAGAGCCTGGCCGTGATGGACGCCCCCGCCGTGGCCATGTGCCGCGACAACAAAATGCCCATCGCCGTGTTCAACTTGAATGTCCACGGCAACATCCAACGCTTCGTCCACGGCGAAGAAATCGGCACGATAATTGGCTGCTAGCGGTGTTGCAACAGAACCCCGACCGTCAGGGAGGGGATCCTGCGAAAAGCAAGTGGTCAAAGCACTGGTAGTTGCCTAGGCCCCCGCACTCCCCCGACAAGCTAAAATAGGAAACGCATATGACAGTTAAGGAAGTGGAATCACAGATCCGGACCAAGATGGAGAAGACCGTCGCTGACCTTCAGGTCGACGTGACGTCTCTTCGCACGGGACGCGCCAATGTCGGCATGCTCGATAGCGTCAAGGTAGACTATTACGGCACCGCCACCGCGCTCAATCAAGTGGCCAACATGAGCGTGCCGGAGCCCGCCATGATCGCCATTCAACCCTGGGACGCCACCATGATCGGGGCCATTGAGAAGGCCATCCGCTCGGCCGAATTGGGCCTCAACCCCGCCAACGACGGCAAGCTGATCCGCATTCCCATCCCGGCCCTGAACGAAGAGCGCCGTAAGGAAATCGTCAAGCGACTGCATCTGCTGGCTGAGCAGCATCGCGTGGCCCTCCGCAGTGAGCGCCGTGACGGCAACGAAAAGCTCAAGAAGATGCTGAAGGATAAAGCCATCAGTGAGGACGACGAACGCCGCGCCCTCGAAGAGATCCAGAAGCTCACCGACGCCCACATGGCCAAAATCGACGCCATCTCCAAAGCCAAAGAAAAAGACATCCTCGAAGTAAAGTAGTAAAGTTATCCGGCCCGGCCACACCATCCGGCGGGTTGCTATAGTGATAACGTTCGCATGAACCTGCCGAATGCATTAACGCTGTTGCGCATCTTCTTCGTGCCACTGCTCGTCGCAGCCCTGGTGCAGCGCAAAGTCGAATGGGACCTGCTCGGGTTCCCCCTCAGCAGCGAGATGTTCGCCCTCTGGATCTTTCTCGCCGCCGCCCTCACTGACCTTCTCGACGGCTACCTCGCCCGCCGCTGGGGGCAAATCACCACCGTCGGCACGCTGCTCGACCCCATCGCCGACAAGATGCTGATCTCCGCCGCCCTCATCTCGCTCGTGCAAACGGGCGACGTCCCCGCCGGCATCACCATCCTCATCATCGGCCGCGAATTCGCCATCTCCGGCCTGCGAACCATCGCCGCCAGCGCCGGCTACACCATCAAAGCCAACGACCTCGGCAAAACCAAGATGGTCTTCCAGGTCCTCGCCATCTCGCTCGTCATTCTCAGCATGCGCTACCCCGCCCTGGTCGAAGTGGCCCGCTGGAGCATGTGGGCCGTCGTCTTCTTCTCTATCGCCTCCGCCCTCAGTTACTTCGCCAAGTTCTGGGGCAAAGTGGATGCCCACGTCAAAGAAAACCGCCGCCGCCAGTTCCTCCAACTCGGCCGCCGCCGCAAACGCACCCGCGCCGCCGTCGGCGGAGCCTAAAGCGGGCGATACTGGTCTTATGCGAAGACTAGCGCTCGTCCTCCTACTGACTGGTACCCTTCTACAGGCCCAGCGCACCCCATCCGTGCGCGCCACCGGCGAAGGCGTCGTTGCCGCCATCCCGGACCTCGTCCGCATCAGCCTCACCATCTCCACGCCCGCCGCCACCGCTCAGGAAGCCACTGACCAAAACGCCGCCACCTCCCTAGCCGTCACCAATCGCGTCAAAGCCCTCATCGGAACCAACGGCGAAACCCGCACCGTCAGCTACTCCGTCAATCCCAACTACCGCTCCAACCCCACCGGCACCCCAACCCTCACCGGCTTCACCGCCAATAACACCATCGAAGTCACCGCCTACGACCTCAACCTTGCCGGCAAGATCGTCGACGGGGCCGTCCAGGCCGGCGCCACCTCCATCGGCGGGCTCCGCTTCGGCCTCAAGGACTCCGATCCCCAGCGTCGCGATGCCCTAAAGCGCGCCACCCAGGTCGCCCGCGCCAACGCCACGGCCATCGCCGATGGCCTCAGTGTCCGTCTCGGCAGCATCTTAGGCGCCGACGAAGGCTCAACCGTCAGCATCTTCAATCCCACCGACGCCCGCGCCGGCATCGCCGCCACGGCCACCACCTTCGACACCGGCTTGGTAGAAGTCCGCGCCACCGTCACCCTGGAAATCGCCATCCTTCAATAAATCCGTCCGTCGCCGCTTGAAACGGTAGTACTATCGATACACGCAGCTTGCCTGCACAGACTTCTCCCGGGAGACGCATTCGTCATGAAGAAAGCCGAAATTGGACCGCGCATCGGAGCCTTGATCATTGATGGCTTAATCAGCATCCCCATCGCACTGCTGTCGATTGTTCCCTTCGTTGGAATCATCTTCA
>JAYVRS010000261.1:0-7229 GCA_043776185.1 Bryobacteraceae bacterium
TTGACAACTTTTTGAGAACTTCCGCCCCCATTCATGACCTCTCGGTGAGGACTTTTCCTCCCCCTCACTCCTATCCTTAAGTTGACGCTGAAAAGTGTCGTCACCTCGGCCAACCAGCCGGATACTAGCGCGCGCCTTTAGTAAAGAGAGAATGTCCAATATCTACGATTTCATCATCGTGGGGGCCGGTTCCGCCGGCTGTGTGCTCGCTCACCGGCTCAGCACCGACCCTGCGGCTCGCGTACTTCTGCTGGAGGCTGGCCCCGCCGCCACCCATCCCGATATCGAAATTCCCCTCGCCTTCACCCGCCTGCAGCGCTCGGCGCTCGATTGGGCGTACTACACCACCCCCCAAACCGCACTCGCCGACCGCCTCGTCGCCTGGCCCCGCGGTCGCGTACTCGGCGGATCGAGCGCCATCAACGCCATGGTCTACCTACGCGGCGATCTTCGCGATTATGCCGCCTGGGGACCCGGCTGGTGCCCCGATTGCGTCCTGCCCTACTTCAAACGCTCGCAAAATCAAGAACGTCTCACGCTCACCGACAGCCCCTTTCATAGCGTCGGCGGGCCCCTCAACGTCACCGACCTCCGCACCGTCAACCCTCTCTCCCACGCCTTTTTGGACGCCGCCGCCTCGCTCGGCTGGCCCGCCAATGACGACTTCAACGGCCCCACCCAACGAGGCGCCGGGCTCTTCCAGGTCACCCAACTCGCTGGCCGCCGCCAAAGCGCCGCCGCCGCGTTTCTCACCCCCATCCGCCATCGCCGCAACCTGCAAATCCTCACCGGCGCCCTCGTCCGGCGCCTCCGCTTCGATGGCGACCGCGCCGTCGGCGTCGAGTTCTCCAGCGGCCCGGACCTTCTCTACGCCGAGGCCGCCTCCGAAATCATCCTCTCCGCCGGTGCCATTGAGTCACCCAAAATGCTGCTTCTTTCCGGCATCGGCCCCGAAGCCGATTTGAAAGCCCACGGCATTCGCCTGCGTGTACTAATGCCGGAAGTCGGCCAAAATCTGCAGGATCATCCCCGCGTGGCCCTGCCCTTCCGCTGTCAGTCGCCCGTCAGCCTCCTGAACGCCTTCGCCCCCGGTGCACTCCGTGAATACCACCACTCGGGCACCGGACCCTGGTCCTCCAACGGCGCCGAAGCCGGTGCCTTCGCTGGTAATTTGCAGTTCCATTTCTTGCCCCTCGATCTCGCCACCATCGGCCTCGAAGCCACCGGTCACCACGGCTTCACCCTCGCGCCCACCCTGCTCACCCCCCGCAGCCGCGGCCATCTCACTCTCGCCTCCCCCGACCCAGCCGCCGCCCCCCTCATCGATCCCGCTTACCTCAGCCATCCCGATGACCTGCCCGCCTTGCGCGAAGGCGTCCATCTGTCCTACGAACTGGCCGCAGCAGCCCCCTTCGTCCCTTACGGCGTCGAAGTCGGCCGCCTCCCCGAACCCGACGCCCTCATCCGCAGCCGCCTCGACACCTGCTACCACCCCGCCGGCACCTGTGCCATCGGTCCAGTGGTCGATCAGGAACTATGCGTCAAAGGCCTCCGCAACCTCCGCGTAGTCGACGCCTCCGTCATGCCCACCCTCCCCCGAGGCAACACCCACGCCCCCGTAGTCATGATCGCCGAACGCGCCGCCGACTTCATCCTCGGCCTCGCTCACCCCTAAACTCGGCCCACCCCGTGAACCGAAACTGAACTTGAAGGGCCCATGACGCCCTCCCTCATGGAACAGGCGGAGTGTGCGACAGGACCGCTCGAAAGCCAGCCTGTTCAAAATGATTGTCAGCAGTCAACGCATCCTGAATATTCCGGCGCTCCATCACGACGAACGAAAGGCAATCTGTCAGACTCCAATCTTTGTCCAAACGGGCAGAGAAAAGACGGATGGCGGCGTCACTCAGGTCGTCACTTTGCCGAACCACTTCAATGAGGGGATCGCGCCGAATTTGTTCGAACCCATCTGCGGCCACCTTGCGGGTAGCGGCCGCTGACATTGAGTTCAGCCATTCCCAGCACACAGCTTCCGTGGTCACAATCACCGCGCGCGACCTTACCAGATAGAGGTGCCACGCCAGTGCGTCGCTGTGGTACTGATCGCGCGCGCGGGACAACGCAATCCAGAATGCAGTATCGGCGAAAAAATGCGGGATCTGAATTACCTCCGCTTGGCGTTCCCGTATAGGTAGTGGTCGTGCTGAGCCGAAAGATCGCTGGGGAGGTCGTCCACCACCGCATTTTCCGCGAGCCATCGCAGGCCACTCAGCGGCTCATTGGTAAACTCTGAATTCGGATTGCGGGACGTCTCGACATGCACCACAAATGCACGATCTACCGGCAGATCCACTGGATGTTCCGGCACAATCACCTTGCCGTCAAAGTGCGCGTTAAAAGCAATCATGGGCCCTGCCTCATCCCAAGTATGCCAGAACTCGCTTGGGCCTAGGGCGCCTTCGAGGCCGAAACGCACGCGACATCCCAGCGCTATCGCAATGTTCACCAGAGCGTCGAGCGAGAACTGAGATACCGGGCCGCGGAGTAGATCGGCAATCCCGGGCGGACTTCCAGCGGGGATTTCCAGGGCCACGCACTTTTTCGGGGACGAAATGAAACCCATCTTCGTCCACTTTGCAGCTTCAAGGTTCATTTTGAAACGCCTTCAATGCGCTCACCTCCTCTAACTCACTGTTAACAATCGCAGTCTTGATTCAGGCTGGCCCTTCTAAAAAGTGCCTGGCAATGTATTTCATGTATTTCCCCTTAACCCGCCGAACCGCCGGATGCGGACCCGCATGTCCGGTGGTGTGGATGGGGCGGAGCCGCGAGGCTTCCCCCTATCCCTATCCTGTATCTCGCCCTTCGTGAGGAGCGGTACCTGAAATAAATCCGGTTCTCGACCCGCCGCCACGGGCACCACAAGTGCCGACCCCGCCTGGCGGCCAAAACTTGCAGAAAAAGGGGCGCCCCATTCTGGGGGAAATGGCATAGGAATGATAGACTTGGCTGGATCAGTTTGCGGAACTTGACCGTGGATGGGGTCGTATCCAGGAATTACGCGTCAACGGCCTCCGCAACCTCCGCGTGGTCGACGCCTCCGTCATCCCCATCCTCCCCCGAGGCAACACCCACGCCCCCGTAGTCATGATCGCCGAACGCGCCGCCGACTTCATCCTCGGCCTCGCTCACCCCTAACCCGCACCACCCTGGCCGGCTTTTGTGCTCCACCACAACAACCGGCCACGCCCGGCAGCTACGTCTTTATCGGAATTGGTCATGGACGCGGGTAGCGCGACTCCCAGCCCGCCCGAACGCACTAAAGTTGGCTGATGCCCAAACCGATTACCATTCATATGTTTTGCTTTCGATGCCTCGCCTCAGGCGTCAACAGTTTCACTGGTTTAGGGTTTGCCGTCGCTGAAGCGGCGGCGTTTTCAATGGCTGTTGGACCGTGCAATCCCCGCGTCTAATGGACTTTCTGCGCCGACGGCTCCCCCTCATCCTCGGCGGCCTGGCCTTTCTGGTTTTGGCCCCCCAGTACTGGGTCGCGCTTCACACGCCGGCCGTCGGCATTTACCATGACGACAGCATCTATTTACTGACCGCCAAGTCTTTGGCCGAAGGGCATGGCTATCGCATCCCCAGCACGCCCACCAACATGGTGCAGACGAAATATCCGATCCTCTACCCGGCCATCCTTTCCCTCGTCTGGAGGCTCTGTCCTGATTTTCCGGCGAACGTGATTTGGTTTAAGGCTTTGTCGCTCACCTTCTGCCTGGGCTGGCTCTGGCTATCCGCCCTGATGTTACTCCGCTGGTTCGCCGATACCACACTCACCGTCAGCCTGATCGCCCTCATCGCGGCATGCCCGCAGGTTATTTTCTTGAGCACCACGGCCCTGAGTGAAATGCTGTTTTCCTGCCTGCTGACGGGCTGCCTGCTGCTGATGCTGCGCGAGGAAACCAGTCACTCGAGTTCCTGCCTGGTAGGCGCGGGCATTTTGGCCGGAGGCTGCTTTCTCACTCGTTCCGTGGGCTTCGTCGTGTTAATGGTGCCCACCTTCTACCTGCTCTTTCACCGCCCATGGAAACGAGCCGTCTGGTTTGGTCTGCCCGCCGCGCTCCTCACCGCGCCATGGCTATGGTGGCAATTCCTTAACTACCACGCCGGGCTTGACCCTTACTTATCTCACGCCAACTACTATTCTGGCTACAACGTCCTGCTCAACTACACCTGGTTGGACAAGGGCCGCATCGTCGCCTTGAACCTTTTTCACTTACTGCTCAGTACGTATGGCTTGTTCTGCGACATTCTGCCCAAGGAGCTGGGCTTCCTGATTTCGATCGTGGTCTTTGCCTTTGGCCTTCGCGGAAGCCTGCGCGATCAGTCCAGGCAGTTACTAAGATGGGCAGCCCTGGGCAACCTGTTAATCCTGATGTTATGGGTTTGGCCCCCGCTTCGATTCTTGATTCCTTGGCTACCCATATTAATGGGAATCGTCTGGTGCGGCGTGCCCGTGCGTTTTAGAAAGTACGGGCTGGCGATGGTTTGGATTCTATTCGCCTGCGCCCTGATTTCCGACTCCCGGGCCACCAGGCAAGCCCTGGAAACGGGTTTCTGGTGCCCCTCGACCGTCGGGAGCCAGGATTGGAGCGCGTTCGTGTCGCTCGCCCAATGGGCCAAATCGAATACTGACCCTCTAGCGGTGTTCCAATCAAATATCGATCCCACCGTGTACCTATATACGGGGCGCAAATCTATCCGGGGATTCCGGGGCAACGTGGCGCTGGGCCAGTATCTCCAAACGCCCTACCCGCTAGGAACCACCGAGGAATTTCGCGCCACGCTGATCCGGTCAAAAGTCAAATTTCTGTTCGTCGTCGATTGGACCTGGTTTCCCGAGACAAAATACCTAAAACAATTTTTGGTAGAGATGGAGCAAGGCCATCCCGGAGAGCTCCGCATGGTTCATCGCGGGTCGCCAGGTTTTGGTATTTACCGGTTCGACGTAACGCCCAGCGCACTCTCTTTAAACGCGCATTGACGAGCTGTTCTAGTGGCGCAGCCATAAGTGGGAGCGCAATCTCGACATCGACACCATGCCCTCCTATTGCTACCAGGACCCGGAGCAGAATTGCCGTCAGTGTATGGCCGTTTGTAAACCTGGAAGTCCCGCCCAGCGAGCGTGCCAAGCCTTGGGCCAAGGATGGCGATTGCCGACCGATAACGAATAGCGGCAACTGGCCAAGCACCACCTTGGCGTCAGCCAGGATGCCGGGGAACGTGGCTCGGCACCGAGGTCATTACCCCGCGGCACTTCCTCGATATTGTAGCCAAGCACATTCCTCAATAGCCGCCATCGTACACTACAGGAAGTGTCCGATTCCCGAAAGCTAACGGCGCATATCAAAGCCGCTGGTTGAGCCAGCAAGCTGAGTCCAAAGGTTTTGGACCACGTGCTGAGCCGCATCCCGCGCCTCACCAATGCGAATGTCCTGGTCGGCTTTGACACGTCGGACGATGCCGGCGTGTACCAGCTATCGCCCTCGCTCGCCCTCGTGCAAACCGTCGACTTTTTCACGCCCATCGTCGACGACCCCTACACCTTCGGCGCCATCGCCGCCGCCAACGCGCTCAGCGACGTCTACGCCATGGGCGGCACCCCGCTCTCGGCCCTCTCCATTCTGGCTTATCCCGATAAAGGCGACCTCGACGATCTCGAAGCCATCCTCCGCGGTGGCGGCGACAAGCTCAAAGAAGCCGGCTGCGTGCTCTTGGGCGGCCACAGCGTGCGCGACGACGAGATCAAGTTCGGCTACGCCATCACCGGCACCGTCCATCCCGGCCACGTCCGCGCCAACTCCCAAGCCCGCGTCGGCGATGCTCTGGTATTGACCAAAGCCCTCGGCACCGGCGTCATCGCCACCGCCCTCAAACGCGGCATCGCCGACGAAGCGCACGTCGAGGCCGCCACCGCCAGCATGCTCACCTTGAATCGCGCCGCCGCCGAAGCCATGGCCGATGTCGACGCTCACGGCGTCACCGACATCACCGGCTTTGGCCTCATCGGACACGGCCGCGAAATGGCCAAAGCCAGCCACGTCACCCTCGAAATCGACTGGCGCAAAATTCCCTTCCTCCCCGGCGCCGTCCACTATGCCCAAGCCGGTGCCCTCCCCGGCGGCCTCCACAATAACCGCGACTTTGCCTCCTGCGACGTCACCATTCACCCTACGGTGCCCCCCGAAATCGCCCACCTGCTCTACGATCCCCAAACCAGCGGCGGCCTCCTCATCTCCATGCCCGAAGCCGACGCCGCTCGCTTCCCCCTCGGCCACCGCATCGGCCGCGTCATCGAAAAGGGAGAATCTCTCATTTGCATCCAGTGAATCCGATCATCATCGCCCTAGACGTCGAAAATGCCGCCCAAGCCCGCGCTCTCGTCAAAACCCTCGGCGACGCCGGCGGCTTTTACAAAGTCGGCATGGAACTCTACGCCGCCGCCGGCATGGACTTTGTCCGCGAACTCATCGGCACCGGCAAGCAAGTCTTCCTCGACCTCAAGTTCTACGACATCGGCGAAACCGTCAAACGCGCCGTCGCCCAAGTGGCCGCCGTGGAAGGCATCCGCTTCCTCACCATCCACGCCCACCCCACCGTGATGCGCGCCGCCCGCGAAGGCAAAGGCAATTCCCCGCTCCAACTCCTCGCCGTCACCGTCCTCACCAGTTGGACCCAACAAGACCTCGACGACGACGGCCACTCCGAGTCCCTTGGCGAACTCGTCGCCCGCCGCGTCGCTCATGCCCGCAACTGCGGCATCGACGGACTCATCTGTTCCCCCCTCGAAGTCGCCCGCGTCCGCGAAATCGCCGGCCCTGCCTCCATCCTCGTCACCCCCGGCGTCCGCTCCCCCGGGGCCGACACCGGCGACCAAAAACGCATTGCCACCCCCGCCATGGCCATTCGCGACGGCGCCAATTACCTCGTCATGGGCCGCCAGATTACCCGCGCCGCCGATCCCGCCGCCGAAATGCACCGTGTTCTCACCGAGTTGTAACCCCTTGCACATGACTGTAAACTTTGCTTAACTGTCAGGTATAGGGGTGGTTCGCCATACCGCCTACAATGCCTTTGGTTGGGGAATGTCTCAATGAATAAACTTTTCTGCTTGGCTCTGCTATCTGTCTTTTCCCTCGGTGCGCAAACCGTCGCCACCCTCAACG
>JAYVRS010000262.1:0-2225 GCA_043776185.1 Bryobacteraceae bacterium
TGGAATCTGTATTCCTATGCGTACAATAACCCCTTGCTCTATACTGACCCGACGGGGCACTTCGCAGAACGAGAGGGTGGGCCTCCGCCTGGGCTGAGCCCGCTGCAGGAGTTGCAATATAGGGCACTAATGAACAGTCTGGACTATATCCATCGCATGGCCCAACTGAGCGCGCCGATCATCAACGCGATTCAGGATTTTCGAAATAATCCCAATTGCGCGGCGGGGCTAACTATTGGAGGTGCCGCAATCGGCGCTGGGGTCGTAGGCACCATTGGCGGCGCTGGAGGTGGTGCAGGTGGGTTCCTGGCCGGTTCAATCGTACCGGGTGCCGGTAACGCGGCGGGAATGATAGGTGGAGGGACACTGGGTTATACGGGGGGAGCGCTCCTAGGGGGCGCCGCCGGTGGCTCAATCGGATCGGCAATCGGGACCATCGCTTGCAGTGTGGGGTCCGGCGGAAATTCTGATGCTGGCAACCCCCGCCCGAAAGGTCCTCCAAAGCCATCACCTAAGTTTCAAGCGCCGACAAACCCTCCGCAGAATCCTCCCACCACCGTACCTCCAGGATGGAGAGTTAGGGTCATGCCGTCGACATCCCAGTATCCTAAGGGCTATTGGCGACTTGAAAAGCCAATGGCCCAGGGCGGATGGCAGGGTATCAATCCTTCCACTATGAAGCCAGGTCCTCAGGCTGAAACCCATGTTCCATTACCATAGGAGAGACCATGATAGAAACCAAAAGCATTAGTTATTTAGTTGAAAAACGGCTCGAGATGGTTTGCTTTGCCCAGTATTCGGTTTACCTCCATCTAGAAGGGAAGCTTCTTGTAACCGTAGAATCAGAGTTTGACTTAATCATGCATACACCCAGTCGCGTAGAGCGAATGATGTTCCCCATGTCGCAATGTGGTCTGATGCGATTATTAGAGCTCCGTGTAATCTCGGCCAACGTTTCAGAAAGCGGCGATCTTCAGGTAAAATTCTCCAACGGTGATCTCATCTCTGTTCCGAAGCAGCCAGGATACGAGTCGTATCGGATTCAGAATGGAGATGCCGAACTTATTGTCTGACCAACCCCTAAGAAGGAGGGCAGCCCAGTTGGTGCCAGGCATGCGCAGAGGAGGAGCAAGGCTTCGGCGCGAAAGGCCGAGCGAGGGCAAGGCAGCCGCCAAGGCCGTCAGGACCGCCACAAGACTGAGCTACGTGGTTACAGAGCGCTACGGTGCAGGGTATTAGCTGGCTACGGGCAACAAGAGCAAGCAAATCGACCTATCCTGGCGGCGACCCAGCCGTAAGCCTCACCACCGGCAACGCCCAAGCCGCCCGGTTATAAGGCACCGACCGCCGCCCCGCATTCTGCCGGACCTCCTCCTCCGGACCATCCAAAAACTCCGTCCAGGCCTCCGCCGCCACTGCCGGATTGCCGAATAAGTGCCGCCACACATCGAGGCAAAGCACTCCGCCAGCGTCCGCACCCGCGCAATGCGCCCGCGCGCTCGACCACTTCCAATCCTTCGCCTTCCGCGTCATCTTCGCCCGCACCGGGTTGTTCTCCACATATCGCAAAAACGACTTAAACCCGGCCCCATCCAAAAACGTCGCATCGAAACGCGGCGTCCAGTTGACGGGCCCCGCGCGCCGGTAAGGCGAGAACATCTTACGAGCCCGCCGACCATACAAAGTCAACGGCACCAGCAACTTCCAGGGCTCCTTTTGGTAACGACGGTTCAAATACCGCGAATACCCACTCTGCATATCCCGCATCAAATTGGAAATCGAATTCTCCGAAGAAGCCTCAAAAATCCAATGCCCGTGATTGTGCATCAAGCACCAACCGTGAATATTGACGCCATACCGCGCCGCATATCTGCCCATCAAATCAAGCGCCTGCTGAAAATCCTGATCATCCCGATAGACCCACTGGCCTTGGTTGCCCCGCTGGGTCACTCCATAAAGCTGCTGCGGCCGAAAATCACGTTCCGGCCGCATCGCTATCTCCAAATACAAAAGTCTTCATACATATAAGTGGATTTAGCGAGCCATTCCTCTCATATATTTTTCAAATTAATCAGCCGTCTCGCATTCCTGCGTCGAAATCTCCCTCACTCATTTCGGTGACGCCTACTAGGCGTGAACGACAGTGAGCGGGTCCCACGACCGCTGATTAGTAGTCGCGAAGCTCCTTAAAAGATCGAGCCTCGGCCACTCGTTCAAGGACCTGA
>JAYVRS010000263.1:0-2225 GCA_043776185.1 Bryobacteraceae bacterium
GAGGGGTCAAACTGGCGCGTGGGTTGGAGCGACGGACGGCGCGGCGGATCGGTGAAGGGCTATTAGAATGGGAAGTCGTTCTTGCGGACTGCCGCTTGCGCCACCACGGCTTTCAGATACCGGTAGGGATTCACCGGTGCCCCACTGACGCGGACCTCATAGTGAACGTGAGGGCCCGTCGCTCGCCCAGTGGCTCCGGACAAGCCCACAATTTCACCCCGGCGCACTTCCTGGCCCATCAGGTAGCCCAATTTGGAAAGATGACCATAGAGGGTTTCCAGGCCATTACCGTGACTCACCACCACCGAGAGCCCATAACCGCCATTCCAACCCGCTTGGGTGACGCGACCGTCGGCCGTGGCCCGTACCGGAGTCCCAGGATTCACGACAATATCCACGCCAGGGTGAAACTCACCTAAGCCCGAAAACGGGTCGCGGCGGAGGCCAAAAAAGCTCCCCAACTGGCCATTCACGGGCCACAAGCCCGGGACGGCGTCGGGATTGACGAAGTTTGAAGCACCCGGACGAGACCGCCGCAGGGAGGTAAAATTGATCGATTTCAGGTAGCTATACTGTTCGACGGACTCGGCGAGCGTCGGCACCAGTCGGCCTTCTTTCGCCAAACCGGACCCGCCGCCCAAACCACTGCCCGCCGCACCACCGGCAGCGTGACGTTGAATGCCGTAGGCACTCGAAACTTCCATGGCGAATAATTGGAGGGTCGCCATCTGCTGCGACTGAACTGTTTTTTCCTTTTGCAAGGACTGATACCTGTCTTGCAGAGACTCGAGTTGAGTCCGCATCACGTTGTAATTGCTCACTTTCCACCACATCCGGGCATAACTGGAAGCCATTCCAGCCAACGTCACGAAGCCAAACAAGGCCAGCGCGAAAACGCCATAAAGAACAGTGTGAGGAACGTGGATACGGCGCAATCTCCCATGGAGCGAATGTGCCAATACTAAGATGAAATACGGTTGCTGCAAAAAAACTCCCAGAATGCCCAAGTCGGGCTTGTTCTCCGAATGGCTTACAGCCAACTCGCGTTCATCCCTTCGCCCGGTCTCTCCCACCGAGTGACGAATTATGAGAAATTGGGACGCTTCCCAGCGGGCTAGTCTCCCGCTAATCAATCCCTAGATATTAACAGAATGGAAACAGGTGTGTCAAGTCGACCCAGTACTGTGACATCGCATGGGGCAAACATTTGGAAACATTTGTAAATAATGGAGTTAGCCACGTACACGGAGGTTAGTAACGTGGTACTAACCTGTCCACTTGCAGGCTCCAGGAGTCGATGCCGCCGGTCATGCTCGCCACATTATCCACACCCTGTTGACGTAGCCAGTTGGCCACATTCAGGCTCCGCATCCCGTGGTGGCAGTAGACCACGAGCTGGCCACGATCGGCCAAGCGCTCGACTTCGCCCAGCCGTTGAGGAATTGTATTCATCGGGATGAGTTCGGCACCTTCGATGCGGCAAAGGTCATGTTCAAAAGGCTCGCGACAGTCCAGCAGCACGATAGCCTCCGCCGCGTCGAGCTTGCGCTTCACTTCCAGAACGTTGATTTCAAGGTCAGCCATTTCCTCTCCAGGATACAATCGTCACTGCATGCTGCGCTTGGTAACCTTACTTTTCCTCGCTCTGCCGCTGGTCGCCCTGGACCCGGTATGGCTCGCCACGTTCGACCAGGTTTGGCAACTGGTGCAGGACAAGCACTGGGATCCGGCCGAGTTGGAGCGAAGCGGCTGGACGCGGCTGCGCGCCGAGTTCCGGCCCAAGGTGGAGGCCGCCAAAACGACATCCGAAGCCCGCGGCTACCTGCGGGAGATGATCCAGCGTTTGAAGCTCTCCCACTTTCACATCTCTGGCGGCGAGTCCGCCGAAGAGGCCGTCATGTTCGGCGACGGCCGGCCGCCCTTCGATGTCGCGATCATCGATGGCCGCGCCTTCGCCTGGCGTCCCGAACCTGGCGCTGGCATTAGTGCCGGCGCGGAGATCGTGGCCGTGGGAGGCCAGCCGATCGCGGGCCCGCTGCAACGCCTCGCCCAAACCCGCACGGGCCCCATGCTGATTGCCCGGCAGCGGGCGCTCGTACTCGCGAAGATGAGTGGAGACCCCGGCACCACCGTCGAGATCACCATCCAAGCGCCCGGCGGTGCCAAGCAAAACACCTCTGTGAAACTGCTCGCTCCCAAAGGCCAACTCACGCGCTTCGGATTTC
>JAYVRS010000264.1:0-2223 GCA_043776185.1 Bryobacteraceae bacterium
GTCTTGGTCAGGCGTAAGTCCTGCGAAAAGAAATTCTCGCCGAAAGAGTAAGTGTCGGGTAAGGATAGTTTAGGAATCGTTTGGCCACGCGACGTGCGGGGCCGCGCGCCGTTGACCAGATCCGGGTAAGCCGTATTCCACGCCGCGACACCCTTCTCTAAACGCTCCCGTGTCGGTTGGCGATCCGGCACATTCCACCCCGGCAGAAATGCCGTGTCGGTGCCATCCCCATCCAGATCGACACTCGACACTTGCGGCCGATAAGGTCCGCGCGATGACATTGAAGAGATGAAGGATAGCTGGAATTTCCCAGGCAAATCGACAATGCCCGACAAATTAAAGATATGCCGCGCCCCCGTAGGGCCCCAGTTTTCGAACCAGTTATCCAGGTTCGTGATGCCGTTCATCCCATACTGCCGCGTGAGCGCGTAGGAAGCCGTGAATTGATAGCGGCTGGCGAAGCGCTTATCCACTTTAATCAAGAGCGCTTTGTAATCACTGCGGCCGGCGGGCGTGCGAACGCCGATCGGGCCTGTGGAACAATTTGCCAGCGGTTGGGCGGCCTGCGCCGCCGTCGCGCAGCGGGGGATCACCGGACCGGCCAGGCGGAAGAAGCGGTTGTAATCGAGCGAGCCGACTTCGTCCTTGAACGAATGACGGTAGACGAAGTCCGCGTTGATCACTAAATCGGAACGCAGTTGGCGCTGCACGCCCAACGTAATGTGCCGCGAGTAAGCCGCCGGATAGTCGTTCGGGAATAGGTCTGTGCCTTGCTTCGAGATATTGATGTTACGCACGGTTAAGTCATTGGGATTCGGGTTCCGCACCGATTCTTCGGCGTCCGCCCGGATCCGCGGCAAAATGGCCATTAGGTTGCCCAGCGTAAAGCCCGTGGGCAGCGTGCGGAAGTCCAGCGGCTGGCCCACCGCCACGTTCGGCAGTAGTCCCGGAATCGGATTGACGATGCCTGCCACCGGATTGGGCACCGACTGGCCGCCAATCTGTTGACGGCCATTGCCTACCGGACCAATCGCCGCCCGCTCACCCAATCGCTGCGACAATTGTCGCGTGTCGTAGTAAATACCCATGCCGCCGCGAATCACTGTCTTACTATCCTTGAACGGATTCCAGGCGAATCCAAACGACGGCGTAAAGTTGTTAAAGTCCTGCCGCGTCGGTGCCAGGCTATCCATCACCGGCGCGAGTAATTGCGGTTTGTCCAGATCGTGATTCACCAAGGTGCTCTCAAACTGCCACGAAAGGCCGTAGTTGAGGGTCAGTTTCTTGTTCACCCGGTAGGTGTCCTGCCAGAAGAAATGATAGCGCTTGTTATCCTTCGCTTGAGCGCGATTGTAAGGCGGCGGCTGCGACGGATCGCCAATGCCCATGGCGAAAGCCGCCAGCGGTAACTTGAGTAAGTCGGCGTTCGTCCGAAACTGGGTGGGAAGCCCAAAGGCTTGAATCGGAATGCGATTGGCCTGCATAATATCCGGGCCCCAAACATTGCCCGCCGCGGGATCGCCAAAGGCCCAAAATCCCAGGAAGGGCGAAGACTCGTAACCCCCACCGAAGCGCATCCGGTGCGATCCCCTCTGCCAGGTAACGTTATTGGTAACGTTATACCGCCGAACGTCGCGGCCCTGCGTAGCATTGGACGTATTCCCGAAAGTAACATTGGTGCCCACGATGCTCATTTGCGGTAAGCCGAGCCCGATGCAGCCCGGACACTCTTTCTCGGTCGGGAACAAGTTGCGGTTGTTCCAGTAGTGGTAAGCAAAACGGAAGTCGTTCACTAAGGCCGCGCTAAACGCGCTGGTTACGCCCATAATGCTTTGGTCTGCCCAATTCCGGTTCACCAACCAGTTCGATGGCAAGGTCGCCCCACCGCGTGGCCCAAAGCCTTTGTTGCCGTCGTGCGAGTAACGGGCGAAGATATTGTGCTTCTGGTTGACCCGGTAGTCGAACTTCACGCTCACTTGGCGCCCGTCGTAAGGGTTACTCGCATTCTCCGCTAAGTTAGCGAAGAATGGGGAGTCCGGCTGCACCGTCACCACGGCATCCTGATTGTTGTGTTCCAGATTAAAGAAGAAGAATAACTATCTTTCTTGATCGGCCCGCTGACCAGAAAGCCACCCTGACGCCGCGCAAAGAACGGGTCGGGATTGAACGTACTGCGCCGCAGCGCCGGGTACGCCGACAAATTATGGTCGCGGAAAAAGAAGT
>JAYVRS010000265.1:0-2222 GCA_043776185.1 Bryobacteraceae bacterium
GAGTGGGTGGCGGCGGGGGCACCCCAATCGGAGGCGGCGCAAGGGGCTGGGCCATCGTGGTGGTCATTCCAAAAGATTGTCCGGCCGGCTTTACCAGGGGGTGACGCGGCCAATCCGATTGATCGATTCCTGCTGGGCAAGTTGCGCGAGAAGGGGCTGCGGCCCTTGGGCGCGGCGGACCCATTGACGCTGATTCGTCGCGCCACGTTTGACTTGCACGGCCTGCCCCCGACGCCCGCGGAGATCGACGAATTTGTCGCTGACCGGTCAGCAAATGCGTGGGAAAAGCTGATTGACCGGCTGCTCGCGTCGCCGCGTTATGGCGAACGCTGGGGCCGGCGTTGGCTGGATGTGGCGCGTTACGCGGAGACGGGCGGCTATGAGACCGACGTGTCTTTCTCCAACGCCTGGCGCTACCGCGACTACGTGATTCGCGCGTTCAATAGCGATAAGCCCTACGACGTTTTCATGAAGGAACAGATTGCGGCGGATGAGATCTGGCCGGGTGATTTGGAGCGCGAGGGCGGCTACTTTATTCCGCAGGAGAAACTAGACCGGCTGGAGCGATGGATCGGCACCGGGCTGTTTGCCGTGGGCCCCGTGAACTACGAGTTTGCGCTGTCCGGTGACCAATTCCGGGTGGAGTGGCAAGCCGATGCGGTGGAGACCACCGGAGCCGCGTTTCTCGGCCTCACTTTGGGCTGCGCGCGCTGCCACGATCATAAGTTCGACCCCATTTCGCAGCGTGACTATTTCCAGTTTTCTGCGCTATTCGCCGGCAGCGAGGATCGTGAGATTCCCATCGTAGGCCGCTACGGAATTTTCGACTACACGCGTTACGTGCCGCGGCAGGAGAAAGCCGACCAGATCAAAGCTCGCATGCAACGGCTGGACAAGGCTCGCGGCGAGCGCGCCATGACAGCGGCCGAGCGAGACGAGCGGGAGACGGACTTGCGGATGCTGGGGGCAGCGTATTTGAAGGCGCCGATGCGCATTCAAACCGCCACGATTCTGGCGCATACCGATCCGGTGCCGGACACGCATATTCTGGGACGCGGCGAGTTCACCAATCGCGGAGAAGTCGTCAAACCCGGCTTGCTGCGCGCGTTGCCGGGGGCACCGGAAATTGTCGAGCCGGCCAGCGGTCCGTTTGTGCCGCAACGGCGCAAGGCGCTGGCGGAGTGGTTGGCGTCGCCCGCGAATCCGCTGCCCGCGCGAGTGATGGCGAACCGCATTTGGCAGGGGCACTTTGGGCGCGGCTTAGTCGCCACACCCAACGATTTCGGACGGCAGGGCGATGCGCCCACGCATCCGGAACTGCTGGATTGGCTGGCGGAGGAGTTCATCCAGCAAGGTTGGAAGATGAAGGGCCTGCATCGGCTGTTGATGACCAGCGACGCATACCGGCGTTCGTCGGCACCCGACGCGGCCAATGCGAAAATCGACGCGACCAACGCCTATCTGTGGCGCATGAACCGGCGGCGGCTGGAAGCGGAAGAGATTCGCGATACGGTGCTGCTGTCGGCGGGCCAACTAAATCCCAAGATGGGCGGGCCGCCGGTGGTGCTGCCCTTGAGCAAGGAAGAATTTCTGGGGATCCGCGAGCCGGAACTGTGGCCGGTGACGCTCGACGCGGACGAGCATCGACGGCGAAGCGTGTACCTCTACGTCAAGCGCTCTTTCAAGATGCCGATGCTCGAGACCTTCGACGTGCCCGACCCAACTTTGAGTTGCGCGCGCCGGGAATCGTCCACGGTGGCGCCCCAGGCGCTGGCCATGATGAACGGAGATTTCACGCGGACCCATGCGGCGAAGATGGCTGAAAGATGGTCAGGTCCCGCGGCGATCAAAAGCGCATGGCGGCAGATGCTGGGGCGCGCGCCCACGGCCGAGGAGCGCGGGCGCGCCCAGCAGTTCCTGCAGCGCAATAGCCTCACCGATCTGTGCTGGTTGATTCTCAACATGAACGAGTTTCTCTATGTGGACTAATGCAAATCGCCGGGACTTCTTGACGCGGGCCGGGATGGGCTTCGGTTCACTAGCCGCCGGCTCTTTGCTATCCGGCCAGCGCACCAGTGGCGGCACGGCCAAAAGCGTCATTTCGCTCTTCATGCACGGCGGGCCCAGCCACCTCGACACCTTCGACCCGAAGCCGTTATTGAACAAGATGCACGGCAAGCTGGTGCCGGAGAGCTTTGGCGACGTCCGGCTACAGTTTTCGA
>JAYVRS010000266.1:0-2219 GCA_043776185.1 Bryobacteraceae bacterium
ACGCGAACCGCGATATCCAGTAGGTCGTCGTCGACGAGCGCGCCGAGGAATTCCGCTTCGACGCGGACCCGGGGATACTTCACGCCCAGGGTTTCCAAATAGGAATAAGGGACCTGGGCGGCGCGCAGGAATTCAGACTCGGCCGCTTCGAAATAGCGAAAAATCGCCGAATTATGAATGCGGCCGCTGGCATCGGTATCGGCGAAACGCAACCGGCATTGGTAGACGAAGGGCATCTCTTCCATCGTAAGACGTGCCAGTAGGGAAAACGGGTTTCGTAGGTGCTAAAGTAATGTCAGCATGCCAGTTTATGTGGCCGGACGTACCGATGTTGGCCTAGTGCGGACCAACAACGAAGATCGATTCTTGATCGCCGACGACCTGGGTCTCGCCCTGGTGGCCGACGGAATGGGCGGCGCCGCTTGCGGTGAGGTCGCGGCGCAAATGACCGCCGATTGCGTGGCGGAGTTGGTGCGCGTCCCTAGTGGGGCTGGGGCGGTGGCCGCTTTGGAAGCTGCGATCACCGAGGCCAATCGCCGGGTGTGGCTGCACGCCCGCAATACCCATGAGTGCAACGGCATGGGCACGACGATTGTCGCCGCCTGTTGGCGGGGAGCCCGGCTGGCGATCGCCAACGTAGGCGACAGCCGCGCTTACCTCTTGCGGCACGGTGAACTGACGCAGCTCTCCTACGACCAGAGTTTGGTGAACGAACTGCGCCACAATCTCGGACTTACCGACGAGCAGATCAAGCGCTATGCCAACCGCAACGTACTCACCCAGGCGATCGGCACTTCGGAGAATGTCGCGATCCGCACCAATGAAATCGATTTCGTCCCGGGCGACGTCGTCCTGCTGTGCTCCGATGGCCTCCATGGCATCGTCGCCGACGAGGCGATTTTGGAAATTCTGATGCAGCCGGTGGTGATGGATCTGCAAATCACGCACCTGATCGACGCGGCCAAGCGGGCCGGCGCGAATGACAACGTGACGATTACGATTATTCGGCACGATTAAAAGGTGCGCATTCCGGCGAATATCTGCCAGGATTATGGGCGGTCCTCGCACTTGGAGTGGCTGGAAACCAATGGCACGGGCGCGTTCGCCATGGGCACGGTGAGTGGGGCGAACACGCGCCGCTATCATGGCTACTTGGTGGCGGATGCAGGGTTTACTGGACGGCAAGTGTGGTTGGCGAAGGTGGACGAGGAACTGAACGGGGTGCCGTTGGGGGCGAATCAGTTTCCTGGGCGGGTGCATCCGGAAGGTTGCCGGCAACTGACGGACTTTGAGCTCGCGCCGAATCCGCGATGGACGTACGAAGTGGCGGGCATTCGACTGGAAAAGGCGCTGTTTCTCGTCGAGGGGCGCAACATTGCCGTGGTGGAATACTCGGCCAGCGCGCCTTGTCTACTGGCGGCGCGCCCTTTCCTGGCAGGTCGTGATTATCACAGCTTGCGCCGCCGGGGAGACATACCCACGGGCAGCATGCTGCATGCCGTGAACGGGACGCTGGTCGCGCAAGCTGATTGGTGGTGCGACTTCGAGTACCTGCTTGAACTAGACCGCGGTTTTGATTTTCGCGAAGATCTCTACACGCCGGGGCGCTACCTCTTTCAATTGGAGCCGGGTCGGCCGGCGGCCCTGGTGGCGACGCTGGAACCCGGTCTCGTGGTTGACCTTGATGCTTGGCGCGACGCCCGCATTCGCCGAGGGCGTGATGCCGCCCGTGATTTCCACGCCCGCCGCCCCAATGGTCAACCGACCCTGATCGCGGGCTATCCATGGTTCACTGACTGGGGCCGCGACACCATGATTGCCTTGCCGGGCTTGGCCATCGGCCGTGGCCAAGTGGAGATGGCGCGCGCCATCATCGATGCCTTTCTCTCCCACTTACACCAAGGGTTGATTCCCAACCGCTTCCCGGATGCGGGGGAGACTCCGGAATATAACTCGGTGGACGCAACCTTGTGGCTGGTGCTGGCCGCCGCCGAACTGACGGCGGCAGGTGGCAACGTGGATGGGTTGCGAGCCGCGGTGGTGGAGATTGTGGGCTGGATGAAGCGAGGAACGCTTTACGGCATTCAGGTGGATCCGGAAGACGGCCTGCTTTCGGCGGGAGACGCGACGACGAACCTAACTTGGATGGATGCCCGAGTGAACGGCGTGCCCGTGACGCCGCGCCACGGCAAAGCGGTAGAAATCAATGCGCTGTGGCT
>JAYVRS010000267.1:0-2219 GCA_043776185.1 Bryobacteraceae bacterium
CATCGACTGCAAACTCGGCAGCAATACCGCCAACGAATACCACTTCTCCTGCGGCCAATCCTCCGGATTCAAACCGAACAACGCAATCCAACGCCCGCAGGCATCCAGGTTACTCGGGCTCACATCAAAAAGTCGCGCCCCTTCGCGCATCCAGTGCGCCGCTTTCTGATAAGGATCGTCAATCGCCGCGACAATCTCCCGCGTCCCCATCTGCGATTCGCCCCCCGCGTCCCATAGCGCCACGGGTAAGTTGTGGAAGTAACCCAAACCGGCCACTTCCAGGGTAATCGTCTCGCCCTCGGAGAGCGGCCGGCCCGCCGCCGGCGTCTGCGAAACAATCCAGCGTGAGGGCATCCCGCGTCCCGCCATCCGAATCGTGATCCGATGCGCCGACACGTTCAAGTTAGCCAATACCTCCAGCGCCGAATCCACCGTGTGATGGAAGCCGTGATAGCTCTGGGCCAGATCAGGCATGACGCTCATGCCGCCTCCCATTCCACTTGCAAGCTCAGCTCAATGTCATGCAGAAAGCGCTTCGAGAGAACAGCGCGTAAGTCCTCAAGTAAGTAGCGCGCCTCTAAATCGGGATCGTTGAAATCGTCTTTCCGCAGATACACGGTGACACGCTCCACCCGCCGCAGTGCGCCATCCACGCGCTCCACGCCCGACCGAATCGTCGTATCCAGCACTCGCCGATCGAAGCTATTGGCAATCGCAAATAGATCGCCGCGCGTCACCACCCGATCACGAGACAACAGCGCCGTCGTAAATCGCGTCCGCGCGTCGGCAAACTCTTCGGTGCTGGTGCCACCGGCCGCTGCCGAGGGGTTCGACACGCGAATTCCCCCCGCGTGGTCCTTCATCTGAATCGCCGCGATCTTCCCGGGGCCCACTTGATTGCCGGCCGTCCCCGCACTAATCCACACCCGCACGTTCGCATAGGCATGCGGCTTGCCGCCGGGGAACTTGGCCGGAGTCAGCTCGATCCGGCCATTGCGAATCGCATAGCGCCCCACCGAGGGATCGGACGAAGGCTCGGTCTCGAGTAAGTAAGGAGTGTCGCTCTCACTAATCACCGACAGCGGCGCCACTAAGTGCCAATCCGTTCCGCCCTCTTTGCTAATGGGGATCGCCGTTCCTTGCTTCTCGAAATAAATAGTCTGGTTCAGACACTCCACATTCGAAGCCGTGATCGCATGCAAAGCTACGCTGCCAATCCCGGTGTGGAGCGCCGGTAAGCCACGCGGAAATGTAATCTTGATCCAGACCCTCTCGCTCGCAAAAAGGGCCCCGGACTCCCGCCCAAACATTCGCGCCAGCGCTGGCTCCAACGCTCGAGGCTGCTTGCATAAAAGTCTTCGGGAAGCAGGAAACGCCGGCAGCACATAGGCCTTACCCGCATAAAAGCCCGGCGGCAGCGGCGCTACGTCGTCCGCTACCGGTTCATCGGACAACCCCACGCGCTGGTTCGGCATCAACCAATCCAACTTGCCCAAACCCGCATTCCCCACCTTGGGACGCAAGATGCCCGCCGCCGCAAAGTCGCCCGCCGGCCCCGCCACGCACCAAGTCTCCCGCATCAGCGCTTTCTGAATCTCCGCCGCATCCGGCGAGAAATCAAAGTAAAATCCATGCCCACCCAAGTGCCCTTCACTCGGTGGTTCAATCGCCAAAAACAACGCCGGATTCGGCCCTAAGTTCGTCTTCACCGCCTCCAGCGACGGTCGCGCATTCTGGAAACGCTCGTCCATCTCCACGCCCGCCAGCAACCGGAAAGCGCCTTCCTCGTAAGTAGCCGCAAAACAAATTCGCGCACTCGACACCGTCACCGGCGCGTCCGTCAGAAACGTCAACTTAGCCCCCGTCGTCGACTCCCCCGTCAACGCCGTCCCGCTCTCCACCAAACGCGTCCGATCCGTATCAAAAAACCGCACCACGGTCTGCGCCGGTCGCGCCATGCGCTTCTGTAAACCCAAGCCCGAAATCAATTCGTCCAGTAACGCCAGCCGGATCCGCCCCGTATC
The DNA here is from genome assembly GCA_043776185.1 of Bryobacteraceae bacterium. Taxonomy (GTDB): domain Bacteria; phylum Acidobacteriota; class Terriglobia; order Bryobacterales; family Bryobacteraceae; genus JALHNI01. The sequence goes on from JAYVRS010000267.1 coordinate 2,025, forward strand.
CGAATAGAGCACCTCCAGTTGTTGGGCGAACGTGCGAAACAGCACTGCCAGCAAAGGATCGGTGGTCTCCGCACTTACTCCGTATTCTTTCAAACGACGACGGAAATCCTCCCGCAGTTTGCGGTCAATCTCGACGGCCGTGGCACTCGCGTAAGGCATCGTTAAGCGGACTTCCCTCCCACCCCCATCGAATAC
>JAYVRS010000268.1:0-2219 GCA_043776185.1 Bryobacteraceae bacterium
TTGGTCAAGTCAGGGTTGGTCAGGTCCGGATTGGTGAGATCGGGATTCGCCGCGGCCCGGTTGGTCAGGTCCGGGTTCGTCAGATCGGGATTGGTGAGATCGGGATTCGTGAGATCGGGATTGGTCAGATCCGGCACGTACAGCTCGGCCACCTGAATACTCGGATTCGTCAGATCGGGATTGGCTAAGTCGGGGTTGGTGAGGTCGGGATTGGTGAGGTCCGGATTCAGCAACACGGAGCCGGTTTGTCCGCCCACTACCAGGCTGCCGCTGGGAGCGGTAATCTCCGCGACAGCGACGTTAATCTGCGCGCGCGCGTCGCTGGACGTCGCAAACACGCTCCGGGAGATACTGGAACGCGGCGCCGTGGAGACATCGAGGGTGGTCAAAAAACTCGTCTGCAGGAAGGATGCCTGCCCGCCCGCCGGCTGATTGGCGATGGTTAACCGGTAACTCTTGACGGTCGTGGTGTTATTCTGCACGACTACCGAGAAAGCGCGCTTTAGCGAAAGGCTAAGAGATTTGGAATTTCCCGGCGCCGTCACCAGCAGGCCTTCGGTGATGCGCGATGTGTAGATGTTCTGGTTCCGCATGCCACCCTGCCCCACGACGCACGCCCCTGTAGGTGGGCCGAACTGCGTGGGCCGGATCGGAGTGTAGTTTTTCCAGTTGCCGTCGGCCGGGGGGCGAACGTCGCGATTGTCGGTCCATACCGCGTGAAACGTTGGTTTGGCGGTAGGAGCGTTGTTATAGACCCACGATCCCGCCGCCGCTCCCGGAACGATGGTGAGAGCGTTCAGGTCGAGGTAATCGCCCATGAAGGGAGTGGCGCCCTGCACGAAAAGCGGCAGATTCGGCACGTTGAAGTTTAGTTGGGTGACGGGCTTGTTCAGCCCGGGGGCATTCGACGGGCTGCCGAAAAGGTATTGCGACACCCGCGTGGCGGTGAATACCGGCGACGTCCCAATGTTTGCCATGGCGACTTTGACATCCATGGTGTGGCGGGCGGCGAGGGTGGCGCCTCCGGCCGCCGTCGCATCCTGGATGGTCGGCGTAAACACGGTGGTCAGTTGTGCCGCGGTGGGGGGCCCAGGCAGAAAAGTCCCAAACGGACGGCGGTACTCCAGAAAATCGTCGGTGGAGTTGCAGAAAAAAGCGAAAGCGCACCGTCGCTCCCCCTTGGTCTGATCCTCTTGCAGACTGTAGTAAATCACCACCACCTTGCCCCCCGCCGTGACGAGCGCGGGCATCAGCTGATGCCCCCGGCCCGGGTTGAGCAGAACCGATGAGAAGCCGCTCGAGTCATATACGGGGGCCGGCGGGTCGACCATCTGGGGGACGGACCACGCGTCGCCGTTCGGCGAGGTCGAAAGCATCACCCGGGAATCGCCATCTACGGTTTGGCGCGCGGCCCAGGCAACATAGACGCGTCCGTTGCCGTCCACCGCCATGGCGGGAAATGTCAGTGTGCGGAAGCCTGTGCCGCTGTGGGCGAGATCGAACTTGAGGATATTCGAGACCAGCGTGGCCTTGGAGAACTTCTGGCCGCCGTCGGTGGACTTGGCGACGTAAATGGCGTCCAGTTGCGTGGTGTCGGCCTGGAACTGGCGCCACGCCACATACACGGCACCCGTGACGGGATCGATGGCCATCGCCGCGCCCTGTGCCGAATTACTGCCTGCACTGATCTTGTCGGGGCTGCTCCAGGTGGCCCCGCAGTTCGTGGATCGCGAGAAATGCACCGTAACACCGCCGTCTCCCGTGAACACCGACCACGCCGCATACACGTTGCCTGCCGGGAACGACTGCGCCGAAACTCCACCCGAAGCCGGAATGAAGCAGTTCGAGGCACCTGGCCGCGGGATGTCCACCGCGATCCACGGCTTGTCCACGAACTGGCCGGAGTTGCCCGTATCGACCACCGTCTGCCCCAAATAGCGGATGGTGTCGTTGTTCTTTCCTTCCTTATTGTTATCGTCGATGTAACGCGAAATAAAGTAGGTGCTACGCTTATTGTTGCGGTCAAAGGCGATGGCGCTGTAGTAGAACATGCCATTGGCACCCGAACGGATCACCGGATCTGCGCCGGCTTCATAGAACTGCCCACCCACGCCGCCGGTGCCGCAAGCCGCGGCCCCGTAACGGCAGCCCGGCAGCAGGCTGCTGGTCCAACTCTGTCCGGCATCGAAGGATTTGAATACGCCCAGCCAAGCGTCGCC
>JAYVRS010000269.1:0-2219 GCA_043776185.1 Bryobacteraceae bacterium
CATCGACTGCAAACTCGGCAGCAATACCGCCAACGAATACCACTTCTCCTGCGGCCAATCCTCCGGATTCAAACCGAACAACGCAATCCAACGCCCGCAAGCATCCAGGTTACTCGGGCTCACATCGAAAAGCCGCGCCCCTTCGCGCATCCAGTGCGCCGCTTTCTGATAAGGATCGTCAATCGCCGCGACGATCTCCCGCGTCCCCATCTGTGTTTCGCCCCCCGCGTCCCATAGCGCCACGGGTAAGTTGTGGAAGTAGCCCAAACCGGCCACTTCCAGGGTAATCGTCTCGCCCTCTGAGAGCGGCCGGCCAGCCGCCGGCGTCTGCGAAACAATCCAGCGCGAGGGCATCCCGCGTCCCGCCATCCGAATCGTAATCCGATGCGCCGACACGTTCAAGTTAGCCAATACTTCCAGCGCCGAATCCACCGTATGATGGAAGCCGTGATAGCTCTGGGCCAGATCAGGCATGACGCTCATGCCGCCTCCCATTCCACTTGCAAGCTCAGCTCAATGTCATGCAAAAAGCGCTTCGAGAGGATCGCGCGCAAATCCTCGAGTAAGTAGCGCGCCTCTAAATCGGGATCGTTGAAATCGTCTTTCCTCAGATACACGGAGACTCGCTCCACCCGTCGCAGTGCGCCATCCACCCGTTCTACGCCGGACCGAATCGTCGTATCCAGCACCCGCCGATCGAAGCTATTGGCAATCGCAAAGAGATCGCCGCGCGTCACCACCCGATCCCGCGACAACAGCGCCGTGGTAAATCGCGTCCGCGCGTCGGCAAACTCTTCGGTGCTGGTACCACCGGCCGCGGCCGTGGGGTTCGACACGCGAATTCCCCCGGCGTGGTCCTTCATCTGAATTGCCGCGATCTTCCCGGGGCCCACTTGATTACCGGCCGTCCCCGCACTAATCCACACTCGCACGTTCGCGTAAGCATGCGGCTTGCCGCCGGGGAACTTCGCCGGAGTTAGCTCGATCCGGCCATTGCGAATCGCATAGCGCCCCACCGAGGGATCGGACGACGGCTCGGTTTCCAGTAAGTAAGGAGTGTCCGTCTCACTAATCACCGATAGCGGCGCCACTAAGTGCCAATCCGTTCCGCCCTCTTTGCTAATCGGGATCGCGGTACCTTGCTTCTCGAAGTAAATGGTCTGGTTCAGACACTCCACATTTGAAGCCGTGATCGCATGCATCGCCACGCCGCCAATGCCGGTTTGGAGTGCCGGCAATCCACGCGGGAAAGTGATCTTGATCCAGACCCGCTCCGTCGCAAACAGGGCCCCGGACTCCCGCCCAAACATTCGCGCCAGCGCTGGCTCCAACGCTCGCGGCTGCTTGCATAAGAGTCTTCGCGAAGCAGGAAACGCCGGCAGCACATAGGCCTTGCCCGCATAAAAGCCCGGAGGCAAAGGCGCCACGTCGTCAGCCACCTGATCATCAGGCATCCCCACGCGCTGGTTCGGCATCAACCAATCCAGCTTGCCCAAACCCGCATTCCCCACCTTGGGACGCAAGATACCGGCCGCCGCAAAGTCGCCCGCCGGCCCCGCCAGACACCATGTCTCGCGCGTCAGAGCCTTTTGAATCTCCGCCGCATCCGGCGAGAAATCAAAGTAAAATCCATGCCCTCCCAAGTGCCCCTCACTCGGTGGTTCAATCGCCAAAAACAACGCCGGATTCGGCCCCAAATTCGTCTTCACCGCCTCCAGCGACGGCCGCGCATTCTGGAAACGCTCGTCCATCTCGACGCCCGCCAGCAATCGGAACGCACCCTCTTCGTAAGTAGCCGCAAAACAAATCCGCGCACTCGACACCGTCACCGGCGCATCCGTCAGAAACGTCAACTTAGCCCCCGTCGTCGACTCCCCCGTTAGCGCCGTCCCGCTCTCCACCAGGCGCGTACGATCCGTGTCAAAGAAACGCACCACCGTCTGCGCGGGCCGCGCCATGCGCTTCTGCAAACCCAAGCCCGAAATCAGTTCGTCCAGTAGCGCCAGCCGGATTCGCCCCGTATCCGAATACAGCACCTCGAGTTGCTGCGCGAACGTCCGGAAGAGTACCGCGAGCAAAGGGTCCGTGGTCTCCGCACTGACTCCGTATTCTTTCAAACGCCGACGGAAATCCTCCCGCAGTTTGCGGTCAATCTCGACGGCCGTGGCACTCGCGTAAGGCATCGTTAAGCGGACTTCCCTCCCACCCCCATCGAATAC
>JAYVRS010000270.1:0-7197 GCA_043776185.1 Bryobacteraceae bacterium
AGCAAAGATTTAGGGTTGGTAATTTGGGTAAGTCGTTGGGGGGTGGGGAGTTAGTGATTTGTAAGTCGCCGTGATTGGCTATTTTGAGGATTATCGAAGTATGGGCAGGGAGATGCTCACTCATGAGGTCTACGATTGATTCATTCCTAAATGAAGGCGGGCCGGGGGCCTGGTCGGGGGTCTGGCCTACTGGGTGAGGTTAACGGCTATACGCGGGCTGGATGCCCAGGCCACTAAGTAGAGGAAGTCCAGGGCATGCCCGTGGATGGCCTCTTTCCCCTACTTCAAACCCAGCCCGACAATGATATTGAGCGCGAGCGCAAAGAGCATCGCGCCCAAGAACACGCACATGGGCATCGTCAGCAGCCAGGCGGTGGCCAGATTACGTACGGTCACCATCTGCAGGCCGGAGCCGTTGGCGGTCATGGTGCCGGCGACGGCCGAAGACAGCACGTGGGTAGTGCTGACCGGCAAGCCTGCCAGATCGGCGGCGGCAATCGTTGAAGCCGCGACAAACTCTGAGGCCGCCCCTTGCGCATAGGTCAGGTGCGATTGCCCGATCTTTTCGCCGACGGTAATCACCACCCGCTCCCAGCCGATCATCGTGCCTAACCCCAGCGCCAAAGCGACGGCGAGCTTCACCCAGAAGGGGATGTAACGGGTGAGCGGGTTCAGCTGTTCTTGAAACGCTTTGAGCGCCGCAAGTTCCTGCGGGTTCCGCAGCTGTTTTTGCGCCTCAAGGCGGGAGATGCTCTCTGACACTAGGTAAATACTGCTCCGCAAGTTGCCGCGGGAGGGCTTGTCGAGCTCCGCGATCGCCCGTTTGCCGGCCAGTGTCGTGGCGATCTGATCGCTGATTTGCGAGAGCGCCAAAAACACCCGCGGGTCGGCCGGTTTTTTCGTTTTCAGAAAAGCGGAGATCTCCTCGCTAGGCTGGCCGGTCATAGCTGGCGCGCCGGCCGCGTATTGGTTTAAGATGCGCGAGGCCGCTGGCGCCGTGGCGACAATCCGCTCGATCGACGGTTGATCCGCATTCATATTCAGTGCATAGCTACCCGGCAGAATGCCAATCAGGATCAGCAGAATGAGTCCCATGCCCTTCTGCCCGTCGTTGGAGCCATGGGCAAAGCTGACGCCGGTGCAGGTGAGCACTAGAATGCCGCGAATCCAGGGGGGCGGCGCGTGGCCGGGCTTGGGGTCCTCGTAAAGGTCAGGGCGGGTGATCAGGCGTTTCAGCGCCAACAACAGCAGTCCCGCCGATATGAACCCGACCAGCGGCGACACCAGCAGAGAAATCCCCACCTCCTGGGCCTTCGCCCAATTGACCCCGTCGCCAAAGCGCGAACCGTGCTTCAGCATCGCATTCGCCATTCCCACGCCCATAATCGAACCGATCATGGTGTGCGAACTCGAAGCCGGCAGCCCCAAATACCAGGTGCCCAGGTTCCAGATGATGGCCGACAACAGGAGGGAGAACACCATGGCAAAGCCTGCCGCCGACCCCACATTCAAGATCAACTCTACGGGCAGCAGGGCGAGCACTCCGAACGCTACGGTGCCACTGGAACTCAGCACCCCCAGCAGATTCCAAATGCCGGACCAGATCACGGCCACGGTCGGTTTCAGGGAGTGCGTATAGATGACAGTGGCTACGGCGTTCGCCGTGTCGTGAAAGCCGTTGACGAATTCAAAGGCGAGCGCCAAGCCCAGGGCGAAGATCAAAAAGAATGCTGAGCTCCAGGAGGCGTCTTCAAACATAGAACCCCTCACTATAGCGCCCATAAATGTCGATTTGATGAACGCTGAGGACCACGGCGAGTTCCTGTATCTTAGCTGGGATTTAAAGACCAGTGACGTACGAGGATCGGGAGTGCTTTCTTCTGGCCAAACCATGGGCCGCACGAATTTCATGGCCACCACCTGAATGTAATGGCGTTGTGATCATTTACGGGTTGCTAATGAAACATTCGCCTGCTAGCCTGACGGGCATGAAATGCCTTTTGCTCCTCGGCTCGTTAACCTTGTCGTTGTTTGCCCAAACGGATTCCGCATCTCTGCGGGTGTTAATCGAAGACTCTTCGCAAGCCTCGGTCGCTGGGGCGAGGGTAAATCTATTGAATCGCAATACGGGGGCGCTGATGAGCGTCAGCACTTCGGCCGATGGGTACGCCTCTTTCAGCCCGATCGTTCGCGGCCTGTACGAAGTGGACGTGACGCAGGCGGGCTTCAAGTCGGTAAAGCTGAATGACTTGCAGATCAACGTCGACGAGCGCCGCTTGCTGCGCATTAAGCTCGAGGTATCGAGCATCGCCGAGACCGTGGAAGTGTCGGCGGCGGTGGCATCAATCCAAACCGAGCAGGGCGCTTTGGGGCAGGTGATCAGCGGACGCACGGCGGTGGAACTGCCACTCGCGGGACGGCGTTACACGGAACTGGCCTTGCTGTCGCCCGGGGTGGCGGCCAGCACGCTGAACCCGACGACGCGGGGGCCCGGCTGGTTTGTCGCCAATGGCAACTACCATACGCAAAACAATTTTCTTCTCGACGGCATCGATAACAACCAAGGCACGCAGAACGCCCAGAGTTTGAGCGCGCAGGTGGTGCAGCCGAATCCCGATGCGATCGCCGAATTTAAGGTGCAGACAAATTCCTTCTCCGCCGAATTTGGCCGCAGCGCGGGCGCCGTGATCAACGTCTCGATCAAGGGCGGCACCAACGCGGTGCACGGCACTGGTTATTACTTCAATCGGGATTCGGCCTTGGCTGCGGCGGGTTGGACAAATAACAACCAGAATCTGCCCAAGAGTAACTTGAAGTGGCAGCAATATGGCGGCACGGTTGGCGGGCCGATCCAGAAAGATAAGCTTTTCTACTTTGGCGCCTACGAAGGCTTCCGCCAGAACTTCGCGGATAGCTTCCTCGTCACCGTGCCCACTGCGGCCCAGAAGCGGGGCGAATTCGGCGCGTTGAACATTGTCGATCCGGCGACCAATGCCCCCTTCGCGAACAACATCATCCCGGCCTCGCGCTTCGACGCGCTGGGCAAGAAGGTATTGGACCTCTATCCCGAAAACAATCTACCCGGTAATTTCCAGAACGGTCGCCCGGCGAATAACTTTAGCGCCTTGCGCGACGGCAAAGAAAATACGCATAAATTCGACACTCGCGCCGACTATGCCCTGAACAGCAAGAATCAGTTGATGGGCCGCTTCAGCTACCTGCGGCAGAAATTCTTCCGCACTCAGTTATTCCCCGGCATTGCCGATGGTGAGGGCAACCAGGGGGGCCAGTTTAACGAGAATAGGAGCCTGGCGGTGGCTTGGACCAGCACGCTTTCGCCCCGCATCGTCAATACACTCCGCTATGGCAACAATCGCACTGACGCCGAGTTCACGCACGCCACGGTAGACGGCCCGAAGGCCGATACCTTCGGGTTCCGCGGCTTCCCGGCTGAGATGTTACAAGTGGGCGGGTTGCCGCTGATCGCGCCGACCAACTACCGGCAGATCGGCACGCGTAACTTCCGTCCTCAGTATCAGACGCCGAAGTTGAACCAGATTGTGGATGCGTTATCCATTCAGGCCGGCAATCACTTTCTGCGCACCGGCTTTGAAATGCGTCTAAAAGACAACACCTTCGTCGATGTAACGCGCCGCAGCCCGGCTTACTCCTTCCAGGGCCGCTTCACCAACGATGGTATTGGCGACTTACTACTAGGCTTCCCGGAGTCCGTTCAGTTGAATACCGTTCCGGCCGTGCAGCAGTTACAGCAAGCCTACAGCGGCTTCTTACAAGACGACTGGAAAGTAACCCGCACGCTGACCTTGAATCTAGGGCTGCGCTATGAATATACGACCCCCTTCTACGGCAACGGCAAGAATAAGAACATCAACTTCGACCCCGCCACCGGCGGCCTGATTCTGTCGAGCGACAAGGATAAGTACCTGACGACGCCGGATCGCAATAACTTCGGACCGCGGCTCGGATTCGCTTGGCAGGCGCGGCCGGATCGCTTGGTGATCCGCGGCGGCTACGGCATCTTCTACAACACCGAGGACATCTATGGCTCCGAAGCGAGCCTCGCCCTGAACCCGCCGCAACTGATTCAGCCGACTTTGTTGCGCGTTGGTACGGGCCCGGCGCCGGTGTTGCTCAGCGATCCGCTTCCGGCCAATGTCCTCTCGAACTACGACAGCCGCAATGTGGGCCTGCGCACCCGCGAGAAGAATCAGCGCTCGGGGCGGATTCAGCAGTTCAACCTGGCGATCCAATACCGGGTGAATAAAGCGAGCACCTTCGAAGTGGCCTATGCCGGCAACCGGGGCACGAACCTCTTCGGTCTCTACGAACGGAACCAGACCAACTTCGGCGTCGACGGCTCCGTGCCGGCCAACCGGCCCTTCCCGCAGTGGCAGGGCATCCAGACCGGGGCCAGCCGCGCCAAGAGTTGGTATAACTCGTTGCAGACCAAGTTCGAACACAACTTCAGCGGCGGCCTGTATGCCTTGGCCAGCTTCACCTGGGCGAGCGCCATTGACCAGGCCGGCACGTGGGACGCGGGCGCTTCGCCTCAGTTCCTTGATCGCTTCGACCAGGAGAACGGCCGCATGACGCAAACGCCCAAGTTGCAGTACACGACGGCGGTGACCTACGAACTCCCCTTCGGCCGTGGCCGCAAGATGGGCAGTAACTGGAATCGGGTGACGGATGCCGTGCTGGGCGGGTGGCGCACGGCGTTCATCGTAAACTGGCGAACGGGCCTGCCGATCAACGTCGGTTTAAACGCCAACGGCATCGATCCGCGCACCAGCCAAGCTTATAGGTTCTTCGGCCGCAATGGCGGCGGCTTGCGGCCCAACCGCGTGGGCGAAGCCAACAGCGGCATCGACCCCAAGACGGACCGCTTCAAGTTCCTCGATCCGGCAGCCTATGGCATCCAGGCGGTCAATACGCCCGGCAATGCCGCCCGGAATAGCGCTTACGGGCCCAAGTTCTTCAACACGGACTTCAACTTATCGAAGGGCTTCACGATCACCGAGCGTCAATCCGTGGACATTCGCTGGGAAGCGTTTAACCTGTTCAACACGGTGAATTTCCAAAACCCACAGACCACGGTGGGGACCACGAACTTCGGTTGGATCACTGCTGCCCGGGACCCCCGCATTATGCAACTGGCGATACGGTACCGCTTCTAGCGCCAGATGTCTAGCAGTGGCTCCGCAGTGAGATTCTCTGCGCGCGGATCCGCGGTTCCATCACTGCTTGGCGCGGATGAGCTTGCCACAGTCAGCAATTGCGCTGGCCGATCATGAATTCGTGGCCCGTAGGGGCGGATGACCGCCGGCGCTTACTGATGGCGGCCCGAATGCGAGCCGGAAGTCTTGGAAATCTTTGGAATGGTCCGACGGGCGGATAAGAGGGGGACCGGGCCATGCAAGGGGTGGTCCTCCATGAGCCGGGCGGGAATGTCCAGTCCATTAGTTAGGAAAAAGTTGAGGGTGGGCGGGGATGCCGGTCCAGGCTGCGCGTAAGCGCACCGCAGAAGATTTATCACCGGCATTTACCATTAGTTGAAATACTCCGCATCCGAATGGAGTGAATTACTACGAATTCAGTGAAGCTTGTAAAATGTCAATAAAGGGTCGGCACAAATTCCATAATCGCTGTTATATTTTCAACCAAAGGCGCGCTGGAGAAACTAGAGCGCAACATAGGAGAATCACATGGCCACCACTAAGGCGCGGGGCTCCGCGCAGTTGACTTCGCGCTTCGGCAAGGCGGACATCGCCAAGCTCGAGAAGCTAAGTACTTCCTCGGGCGTTGCTCTCGCGGATTGGTTTCCGCAGGGCATTCCCAACCCCGACGGGGTTTGGGGCACTTGGCATGTCAAGCCCGATTCGATCCGGAACCTACTGGATCAACTGTTGAAGCTCGAGAAGGTTCCTGGCATTCGCGTATTTCCTAGAGGGATTCCGAGGCCGGATCTCTTTGACGTCGTCTTTGAAGCGGGTTCGGCGAAGCAGCGGTAGAAACTGCCTTCACATGGGACCCACGGGCCGTCACGGCATTCTCCAAATTCATCCTACGCGACGCTGCAACTTACAATGCCTGCACTGTTACTCACAGTCGGGCCCAGAGGAGCGCGCTGAGTTAGATGCCCCGTTAATCGAAGCGGTTTTGGAGGATGCCGCGCGACTCGGCTTCGATGTGCTCGCCGTCTCCGGGGGCGAGCCATTCTTGTATCGGGGCCTAGGTCAAGTGTTGACGCGAGCAAAAGAATTAGGCTTGTTTACTTCCGTTACGACCAATGGCACATTACTCAGTACGACGCGCTTGCGGCCGCTGCTTGGCCTAGTGGACCTGCTAGCCATTAGTGTCGATGGCCTACCGGCCTCTCACAACGAGATCCGCGCTTCCCCTGATGCCTTCGAGCGCCTCGTTAAGGGACTGCCAAAATTGCGCGCCACGGGCCTTCCGTTCGGTTTTATTTTTACGCTCACCCAATACAACCTGCATGAGCTCGAATCGGTTGCAGACTTCGCGCTCGAACAGGGCGCCCGCCTGCTGCAGATTCACCCTTTGGAACCGGCAGGCCGCGCGCTGGTGCAACTGGAGGGCAGCGTCCCCGACTCCATCGAGAGCAGTTACGCCCTACTCGAATCCACCCGCTTGCAGCAGCAATACGAAGGGCGTTTGAACATCCAACTCGACCTTTCCTATCGTCCGGAAGCCGAACGGGTCTATGCCGGCACTCCGTGCGAGGCAAGCGACGAGTTGGCTAGTCTCGTCTCACCCTTAGTCCTCGAAACCGATGGCACGCTCGTGCCCCTCGAATACGGTTTCGCCCGGCGCTACGCGCTCGGCAGCATCCATCAGGCTCGCTTGGCCACGCTCGCCCCGCGCTGGCAAGCCGAAGTCTACCCGGCATTCCGGAAGCTTTGCGAGGGAGTCTTCACCGGGCAATCAGCAGCCGCGGCCCCGCCGGTCTTCAACTGGTATGCGGCCGTGGCGCAGGCTGCCAGTTTGGCCGCCAACCTGCGATAGAATCAGGGCCGATGCGACCCGTCATTCTACTCCTCACCGCCGCCCTGCTATGGGCCGAACCGGCCATTGTCACCGACGCCAAGAAGACCGGCCTCGACCCTACCCTGTTGGCCAAAATCCCTGCCCGCCTCAGGACCTTTGTCGATGAAGGCA
>JAYVRS010000271.1:0-7193 GCA_043776185.1 Bryobacteraceae bacterium
ACGCTGCCGGCTCCGATGCGGGAGAAGTCGCCGATGGTGATGTTGCCCAGGACTTTGGCTCCACCGCCGATCACCACGTTGTTACCGACCGTGGGATGGCGCTTGCCCTTTTCCTTGCCGTTACCGCCCAGGGTGACGTCCTGATAGATGAGGCAATCGTCGCCGATGATGGCCGTCTCGCCGATGACGACGCCCATGCCATGGTCGATGAAGAGGCGGCGGCCGATCGTGGCGCCGGGGTGAATCTCAATGCCGGTGAGCCAGCGAGCGAATTGCGACAGAAGACGGGACAGAAGCCGCATCTCCGCCAGATAGAGGGGGTGCGTGAGTTTGTGCACCATGACGGCATGCAACCCGGGATAACAAAGCAGTATCTCGAGATAGCTGGTTGCGGCGGGATCCTCGCGGAATATCGTCTCGATTTGTTCGCGGATGGAGCTGAACATGAACTGAGCTCCAGAATATCGTACTCTCGTGGGCGGCGAGGCATTCCCCGGCGGCTGTTAACAGTGGAGTAAACAAAGAGGGGAATTGGCAGGAATCGGCGAGGGGGACTGGTATACTCTGGGTGTTGCCTGACGGCTGGTTTTTTCGCCCAAGACCGTCCAACATTGGAATCTATCCCGCGTCGGATTCCAGCGACCGTGATCGGTTCCAGTTTTGCGTCTTCGCTATCCATTTTGTGATTTCTTGTGGATGCTGGCCCCGAATCGCGTCTGGGAATACAAACAGGGAGCAATCAAAATGGCATTTATATCTCGTAACAGTTCAATCCTACTTTTTCTAATGGCAACGGGCCTATGGGCACAGCCCAAGCTCCGTTTGTCGACGACGACCGTGGGCCCCGTGACCTTCGCGCAAGGCGGCGTGGCCGCCGGGCAAAGCATTGAGGCGCGCAACGCCGGTACCGGCAACCTCAACTTGACGCTGACCGCTGACGTGCCGTGGATTACGGCGGCGGTGGGCGCATCGCGGGCCTGTACGGTACTGGTAGGCACGTGTTTGGCGATCAATATGGGATTTCAATCCACCACGCTGGCGCGCGGCACCTACACCGGCACGCTGACCGTGCGTGACCCAAACGCGATTGATGCGCCGCAGTTCGTGACGGTGTTGTTGCAGGCCGGCGGCGGCGTGCCGGACCGCGTCGACTTCTACTTGCCTCCCAATGGTGGGACGGCCGAAGTGCCGTTCGTCACCAATAGTGCGCTGCAATCGAACGTGACTACTTCTTCGGGCGGATCGTGGCTATCGCTCGCGCTCGACGGCAATGGTACGTTCCGGTTTAGCTTCCCTTACCGGGTTGTCGGGCGGCAGATTCCGTCGACTCCGGTAGGAGCCTATCAAGGTGCCATCACGACGTCGGGATCGACCTTTGCGGGCGACAACCGGACGGTGCCGGTGACCTTGAACGTGACCGCTCAGCCAATTGCGACGGCGAGCACGACAAACCTCAGGTTCCGGATTCCGCAAGCCGGTAAGCAGACGCAGTATGTGGTGCTGGGCAATCGCGGCCTCGGCACGCTAACCGTTTCGGGCGCGACCTTTGCACCGGGCACCACCGGCGGCGCTTGGCTGACTTTGACTCCGGACGCCACCAATTCGGCCCTAATCAAGGCCGATGGCGATGCCGGAACGCTCGCCATCGGGACCTACGCGGGAGTGGTCACCGTGAACTCGAATGCGGCCAACGGCCCGACGCGCGTGAACGCGACGCTCGAAGTGATTGCCCCTGGGCCGCCGCTGGCATCAGTGGGCAGCGTGCTGAATATCGGCACTTACGCTCGCGGTGAAACGTTGGCTCAAGGCGGCGCGACCGCCGTATTCGGCGAGCAATTTGTTCCTCAAGGTACGGCCGCGGCGGGCGCGGAGGCGACGCCTTATCCCACCACCATCAGCGGCGTGCAGGTGTTCGTCAACAACGTGCCGGCGCCGCTCTACTACGTGTCCTACGACCAGGTGAATTTTCTGATTCCTTACGAGACTCCGGTGGGTGACGCGGTGATACGGGTGGACCGGGCCGGCCAGCGGGGAAACTCCGTCAGTGTCGTCATCGAACGGCGCGTACCGCGAATCATGTTGTTTAGCAGCTTCCCGGGAGACTACGGCATTATTGTCAACGCTACGCAGGGCGGTTATCCGTTGCCCACCAGCCTGGGCGTGCCGGGCGGCGCTCCGGCTAAGCCGGGCGATGTGCTGGTGATTTACGCCATCGGCTTGGGAGCAACGAACCCGCCGGTGGCCAGCGGTGCCGGGTCACCCAGCAGTCCGCTGGCGACCGTGCAGCCGAATCCGGTGGTGGTCTTCGGTACTCCGGGACCATTTAGCTTATTGACCGCCGAGCCCTTCTTCGCGGGGCTGGTGCCCGGCTTTATGGGGCTCTACCAGATCAACGTGGTGGTGCCGGCGGGCGCGCCCGTGGGCAACAGTATTCCGATATCCTTGGGCGTGGAGAGTTTCACGAGCAACAGTGCTCGCATTGCTCTCGCTGCCCAATGACAGAACGCCTTTACTACACTGATTCCGGGCTCGCGGATTTTCGAGCCAAAGTGGTCGCGGGCGATGAGCCGGCGACCACTCTCTATTTGGACCGCACCGCCTTCTATCCCGCGTCCGGCGGGCAGCCGCACGACCTCGGCACTTTGAACGGCATCGCCGTCGTCGACGTGATCGACGAAGAAGATCGCATTGCCCATCGCATGGCCTCGCCGGTTCGCGACACGGAAGTACACGGCATCATCGACTGGCCACGGCGCTTCAACCATATGCAGCAACACACCGGCCAGCATCTGCTTTCAGCCGTGTTGGCGGAACGGTTCGGCGTGGCCACGTTGAGCTTTCACTTAGGTGACGAGGCGGCGACGATCGATGTGGATGCGGCTGATCTGCCGCCCGGGAAGCTGGTGGAAATCGAGCGGGCGGTGAACGAGGAGATCTGGGCCGATCGGCTGGTGACGGCGTCGGTGGAGATTGATGCGGTGGGCCTGCGGAAGGCCTCGGAACGCCTAGGTCCGTTGCGGGTAGTGACGATTGCCGGGCTTGACCGCAGCGCGTGTGGTGGCACGCATGTGTCGAGCACCGGGCAAATTGGACTAGTGCTTTTGCGGCGCGTGGAGAAGGTGCGGCAGTCTTTGCGGCTGGAGTTTCTTTGCGGGGGACGGGCGCTTGATCGCGCGCGTGCCGACTTCACGGCATTGGCAGCGGCGGCGCGGGTCTATAGCGTCGGGCTCGATCTGGTGCCGGCTTCGGTTCGTGACGCGCAAGCTCGATTGGCCACGGCCGAAAAGGCGCTGAGCAAGCTGCGGATTTTGGCCGCCGAGCAGCGCGGCGTCGACGCCTTAACGCAGACGGAGGCGAACGCGCAGGGGCGGCGCATGATGGTGGCCGAAGTGGCCGCGATTTCGGACGAAGTGCGGGCGGAAGCGCAGGGCTTTACGAGATTGGGCCGGGCGGCCTATCTGGCTTGGGCGGAGGGAGCGGTGTTGTTCGCCGTGTCCGCCGAGAGTGGCTTGAACGCGGGGGCTTTGTTCAAAGAGGCGGTGGGGCAAATCGGCGGCCGGGGCGGCGGGGGCCAGACATTGGCCCAGGGATCGTCGGAGAATGCACGGGCGTTGATGGAGTGGTTGCGGTCTAGAGTCTAGTGGGGCTGACTCACGAAGTCGATGTGGCCGCGGGGGACGTCTACACCACGCAGGCGGACCTGGATGGTGTCGCCGACGTCACAGTGTGAGGCAGCTTCTACGAGTTTGCCTTCGAGCGGTGGATCGCAGACGCGGACGAAGGTGCCTTTGTCATTGACGCCCGTCACCACGGCGGCGAAGAGCTCGCCGACGCGTCCGGAGAGCGCGACGGCGGCCATGCGCTTCTCCATTAGGCGTTCCACTTTGCGGGCCGCGTCCTCACGCAGCGTACACTGGCGCGCGATCAGCGTCAGTTCCGCAGTGGAATAAGGCGACGAATCTCCGGCGAGGCCGGCCTTGACGATGCGTTGGGTGACCACGTCGGCGAAGCGGCGGTTGGGAGCGGTGGAGTGGGCGTAGTTCTGGGCGGCGAGGCTGAAGTGGTCCGGCACAGTGTCACCCGGCAGTTCGACCGCGTACTCACCGGGGCCCAGGAGCTTCATGACGGAGAGCGATAGCTCGTGGAAGTTGGCGGGCGATTGGGTCCGGCGGTCCCGCAAAAAGCGGCTCAAGGCGGCGGGGTCGGCTTGGGGCGGCAGTTGGGTGCCGAGGGCGGCGGCGAGGGCCACGAGGCGATCCCAACGTTCGGGCGCGCGCACGACGCGACGAATGGAGGCGACTCGATGATCGCGCAGCTGGCGGGCCATGGCTTCGTTGGCGGCGAGCATGAAGTCCTCGACGAGCAGCGCGGCCAGATTGCGGCGGTGCGCGGTGAGGCCGGTCACTTGGCCATGCTCGATGATAGGTTCGGTTTCCATCCGCTCGAACTGGAGAGCGCCGCGAGAGAGACGGGCCTGCCGGAGCGCGGTGGCCGCTTCCTGCTGCAGGCGCAGTTGCTGTTGAAGTACTTCGGAGGCCGCGACTTTGGGAGGAGCGGTGGCTCCTTCGAGCCAAGGGCCGACGCCGGAGTAAGTCAACTGCCACTGGTTACGGGCGAGGGCGCGATAGACCGACGACTCCTCGACGTGGCCATCGGGTTCGACGACGATTTCGGTGACGAGAACGAGGCGGTCTTGCGCTTCGAGCAGCGAGGTTAGGCCGGTGGAGAGTGGCTCCGGCAGCATCGGGAAGACGACGACGCCGGCGTAGACGGTGGTGGTCTCGTGGGCGGCGTGTAAGTCAATGGGCGAACCGAGCGGCACGGCGGCGTCGACATCGGCGATGCCGATCCGCAAGCGGATGCGGCCACCCGGGAGGCGTTCGGCCACTTCGATTTGGTCGAGGTCGCGCGAGGTGTCGTTGTCGATGGACGACCAAGGCAAGTCGCGGAGGTCGGTGACGGGATGGGCCGTGGAGGCGACGGGATCGGTTAGCGCGGCGAGTTGCGCTTGGACGGCGGCGTCGAATTGCGGGGAGAAGCCCTCGGCGAGCAGTGATTGGTAGGCCAGCGCCTGGAGGTCATAGGGCATTGAGCATCCAGCATGGCACATTAGTCTTTACGGAGCGGCCAGGTAGGCGGCGAGTTCGGCGGGACGCTCGATGTGGACAGCGTGGCCGCAATCGAGGTCTAAGACTCGCCAGGCGTTGGCGCGAGCTTTCTCCGCAAAGGGGAGGAAGACGCCTTTCGCCGGATAATTCTGGGCTACACAAGAGACGTAGCGGCACGGGAGTTGGGCTTTGCGATTTTGGGGCAAGCGCAGTGGCTCCTCGAAACAGCGCAAGGTGAAGTCGCACAGATGGGATTGGGCGAAGTCTCGCGCGGGGCCGGGCGCGAGTCCCCAGAAGTCGAGCTCGCCTGGTCCCCCAGGTAGCCGCCAACCGTCACCCTGCTGAAGGGCTGACTGTCGTAAGTGCGCGCCGACCGCGGCGGGCAGAAGATCGAGCACGCTTTGCCCATCCTCCGGAAGAAATGCGTCGAGATAGACGAGGCTGTCGATCTGTTCGGGAAGCTGCTCGGCCACGCCGCTGATGATCATCCCAGCGTAACTATGGCCGACCAGAACGACGGGAGCGGTGGATTGGCTGACCGCGGCGGCAATGTCCTCAATATGTTGGGTGAGGGAGACGGCGGGGGAGAGCGGCGTAGGGTGGGTACCCAGCCCGGTGAGGAGCGGCGTGATGACGCGATGCCCTCGCTCGCGGAGGAGCACAGTGAGCAGATCCCAGGTACCGGCCGTTTGCCAGGCACCGTGAACAAGGACGAATGTCGCCATAAAAGGATCGTACCAATTGGGGTTGGCCGATAGCTTGACATTTCAATGAACTAAACGTATGATTGAAACGTACGTATGACTGATACGAGTGTTCGAGTGACTAAGGAACGCATACTCGATGCGGCGGAGCGGCTTTTCTGCGATTTGGGCATCGACGCAACTAGCCTGCGCCAGATCACCTCGTCGGCCGAAGTGAACCTGGCTGCGGTCAATTATCATTTCCAAAGCAAGGATGAGCTGGTTCGCGCGGTTTACAGTCGGCGCTTGCAACCGGTGAACGAAGAGCGAGTCGTGATGCTGACCGCCCTCGAAGCCAGGTACGGCGCTGAACCAGTGCCGCTCGATCTGCTGCTGGATGCCTTCTATGCGCCGGTGTTGAACACGGCGGCACGGTTAGCTGGCACGGGAGTAAAGATGGCGAAAATGATGGGCCGGATGTTCAGCGATCCGCATCCGGTGGTGGATCGCATTCTGACCGAAGAGGTGGCGCCGGTGGCGGCGAGATTCAACCGGGCGTTCGGCCAGGCGATGCCGCATTTGACGCAAAAAGAGCTCTTCTGGCGGATGTACCTGAGTTTCGGCGTGCTGGCCCACGCTATGGCCAGCGCGCACAAAATTACGCTGATTTCGGGGGGCGTCTGCCAAGGCCAGGACATGCAGGAAGTGTTAACCCAGATCAAGGCGTTCGCCATAGCTGGACTTTCGGCGCCAACTGAGGAGGGCAAATGAGGAGATTCGCATGCCTGCTGATGGCCACCGCGCTGTCGGCCGAAGTGTTGCCGCTGACCTTGCAAAAGGCGGTGGCGGTCGCTACGGCGACCGATGGCAATCTGCGCTTGCAGTTCGTGCGGGAGAGCATCGCGCAAGCCGAGACGCGCCGACGCCAAGCGCTCAGCGCATTCCTACCGAACGTGGACGGCGCGTTGAGCGCGGCCAGCCAGACTCGCAATTTGCAAGCGTTCGGCATCCAGTTTCCGAAGATCCCGGGGTTAAGCTTCCCGAGTTTTGCGGGCCCTTTCACGGTGGTGGACTACCGCGCATCGGCGTCGCAAAGCATTCTCGATCTGGCCAGCCTGCAACGCTATCGAGCTGCCAAAGCAATGATCTCGGTGGCCGAACTGGAGGCCGCAAACTCCACCAATCTGACGGTGCAGCAAGTGGCGCGGGCTTACGTTTTGGCCCTGGAAGGCGAGGCAACGGTGGACGCGGCGGCGGCCAATGTCGGCCTGGCGCGGGCCCTGGTGAACCTGGCCGATTCGCAAAAGAACGCCGGCATGGGGACGGGGATCGATGTGACGCGGGCCAGGGTGCAATTGGCGAATGAGGAACAGCGGATGCTGGTGGCGCAAAATGCGCGGGA
>JAYVRS010000272.1:0-7191 GCA_043776185.1 Bryobacteraceae bacterium
GCCCGGCGCACGAATTCGCCGACACTCAGTTGCTCCAGATGCGCCATCCGCTGAATGGCTTCCATTTCCTGATCAGGGAGGATAACTTGAAGTCGCTTACTCATGCTGTGAGTATATCGTACTCCGGGAAAGAGTATTAAGGAACGCCGAGGAATTTGCGGACGGCCGGTTCCAGGCCAGGGGCGAAGGCGCAAACGTTGGTGGAATAGATGGTGGAGCCGCCGTCGAGGTTCAAGAACTTGGCTCCAGCCTCCTCCAGAATGATGCGGGGACCGGCCATGTCCCAAGGGGCCAGCTTGGGCTCGATCCAGACGTCGGCCTTACCGGAGGCGACGAGCATGGCGTCGAGGCAGCCGCCGAGGCTGCGGACGCCCCAGAAAGTGGAGGCCCATTCGAGGAGACCGGAGCCGAGGGGATGCTTGGTCCAGCCGCCGAGCTGGTTGGCGCAGAGCACGCTTTCGGATGGCGACGTTTTGGCGGAAGCGCGAATGAGGGTGTCGTCGCGATAGGCACCGAGGCCTTTAGCGGCGAAGTACATGTGGCCCAGCAGGGGCATGAAGCAAACCCCGGCGACCACTTGTCCGTCTCGTTCAAGGCCAATCAGGTGGCTCCAGAGGGGATTGCCGCGTACAAAGTCGCGGGTGCCGTCGATCGGGTCAATGATCCAGCGGCGGCCGGTTTTGGTCTCGCTGGCCGCGCCTTCTTCGCCCAGAAAGCCGTCGCCGGGAAAATGCTCGCTGATCAGGCTGACGATGGCGCGCTCGCATTCGCGGTCGGCAATGGTGACGGGGGACTCGTCGGATTTGGACTCGGTATCGAAGCCGGTCAACTGAATTTTCAGGGCGATCTCACTGGCCCGGCGGGCGGCTTGGCGGGCAATAAAAAGCTCGTGCTCAAATTCCATTCCTTTTATAGTAGCCTTCAGAGACAGAATCATGAACGCTAGAACTGTGTTTTCCGTGCTCGAAGAGACCGTGGCCCAGCAGGGGGCCGCAGCCGCGTTGCATCAGCCGAAGGGCGGCGGCAAGTACACCATCTACAGCTGGATGGAGTACCGGACGGCGGTAATCGAGATCGCGCTGGGGCTGGCCGATCTCGGGGTGGCGCATGGCGACATCGTGGCGATTCAGAGCGAGACGCGCGCCGAATTTTATCTGGCGGACATGGCGATCATGTCGATCGGGGCGATCTCGGCGGGCCTTTATGCAAGTTATCCCGCGATTGACCAAGTGAAGAACCTGCGGGTGTGCGGGGCGCGCGTGTTGATTGTGGAGGACGCCAAGCAGATGGCCGCGCTGGCCAATGCGATGAAGACGAATCCGCTGCCGGTTGAGTTTGTGCTGATCGAAGGCAAGGTGGAAGGGGCGCGCACGTTGGATGAATTGCGGGCGAGCGGGCGGCGGATGCTGGTGGCCGATCCGGCGGCGTTTACGAAGTTGGCGAGCGGCGTGTCGCCGGCGGACCCGGCTATTCTTTACTTGACCTCGGGCGCGACGGGCGAGCCGAAGATGGGCTTGGCCACGCATGGATCGATCACGCTGAATCTGGACATGGGGCCGGCAGTATTGCCGCTGGGTCCGGCGGACCGGGCGTTGGTGTTTCTGCCTTCGGCGCATATCGCACAACGGGTGGTGATGCAGTTACTGATGATGCGCATGGCGGTGCCGTGTTGGTTTTCGGAGAGTTTGGCGCGCATGCCAAATGAGTTGAAGACGCTGAAGCCGACCTTTATGCTGGCCCCGCCGCGAGTGTGGGAGCGCATTTACGCGAGCATTAAGACCGAGGTAAATAAAAAAGGCGGATTCACGCAAAAGCTCTTTTTTGGCGCACTTGGTTTGGGGCTCAAAGCCGCAGAGTACCGACAGCGGGGCGAGCGAGTGCCGGGTTGGCTGGCGACGTCGTTGGGCTTGGCCGACAAGGTGATCTTTACTAAGTTACGTGAACGCCTGGGTAATAGCATTCGGGTAGCGATTTCCGGGGCCGCGCCCCTGGGCCGCGATACAGCGATGTTCTTTGATGCGATCGGTATGCCGATCACTGAAGGATATGGACTTACTGAGGGCGGCGTGCTGACCATGAACCCGGTGGAGCGGCAAATCTACGGCACGATTGGGAAGCCGTTGCCAGGAGTAGAAGTAAAGCTGGCCGAAGATGGCGAGTTACTGATCAAGAGCCCAACGCTGTTCGCTGGTTACTATCATGACCCGGCAGCAACGGCGAGTATCATGCGCGATGGTTGGTTGGCGACGGGAGATATCGCTTCGATTGATGAGGCTGGTTACGTATCGATTACTGGCCGTAAGAAAGAGATTCTAGCATCGTCGAGCGGCAAGAAGATTTATCCTTCGCGGGTGGAAGCTTTATTTAAGCGG
The DNA here is from genome assembly GCA_043776185.1 of Bryobacteraceae bacterium. Lineage (GTDB taxonomy): Bacteria > Acidobacteriota > Terriglobia > Bryobacterales > Bryobacteraceae > JALHNI01. The sequence goes on from JAYVRS010000272.1 coordinate 2,373, forward strand.
GAGTCGCTGATTAGCCAAATGATTCTGGTGGGCGACCGGCTGCCGTTTGTGACGGCCCTTTTCACGATTAATCCGGCGGTAGCGGAGACGCTACCCGGGATGGAGGAGTATCAGGGTAAGCCATTTAGGGAAGCCAAGCCGATTGACGAGCGGCTGCGGCGGGCGGTGAAGGAGGCTAATGCCACCTTACCCGAATGGGAACAGGTTCGTAAGTTCCGGGTGCTTGATCGCGATTTTTCTGTGGAGACGGGGGAGTTAACGCCGACGATGAAGGTGCGGCGGGGTAAGGTGTTGGAGAATTTTAAGACGGAGATCGCGGCCTTGTATGGGGGCAAGGAAGAGTCGCATTGAGATAGTAGTAGGGCGGATGGGTGACGAAACGAAGCCGGGAGTTGTTGATTCTATTGGTTCGGGCAAGCCGGAGGCCCACCCCACTTGCTGGCTGAATGCCACGGAGGCGGGCCCCCTGGCCCGCCTCTTCAAATCTACTGGATGGATGCTATTTATTGGCTGGGTTGAGTTTGCTGTGGCGTTGGCTGTAGGTGAAATAGACCGCGAGGCCGATGAGTAACCAGCCGAAGGCGGCTAGTTGGGTTTGGCGATCGAGCGCAATGATCATGGCGCCGCAGACTAACATGCCCAGAATGGGGACAACGGGGACCCAGGGAGCGCGGAAGGGGCGGGCCACATTCGGATCGGTTTTGCGGAGAATCATGACTCCGACGCAGACGAGGACAAAGGCAAAGAGTGTCCCGATGGAGGTAAGATCACCCGTGATGTCGCCGGGCAGGAGGGCGGCTATGGCGCCGACAAAAACAAAGAGCACCATATTGGACTTATAGGGCGTGCGAAATTTCGGATGGAGTTCGGAGAAGATCTTGGGCAGTAAGCCGTCGTTGGCCATCGAGTAAAAGACGCGGCTTTGGCCGAGTAACATCACCAGGATCACCGAAGAGAATCCGGCCAGAATGGCGACGGTGATCAGCGTGGCGAGCCAGCCATAGCCGGGCATATAAGTTTGGATGGCGTAAGCTACGGAGGCTTCTTTGCCGGCGGTCTTGAATTCCTGCCAGTTGGCGACGCCGGTTAAGACGTGAGCAAAGACGACATAGAGCAGAGTACAGACGGCCAGCGAACCGAGAATGCCGAGGGGCATATCTTTGGCCGGATTCTTGGCTTCCTGCGCGGCGGTAGAAACCGCGTCAAAACCGATGAAGGCGAAAAAGACAATGCCCGCGCCGCCGAGGACGCCACCCCAACCATGACGGAAGATTCCTTCGTGGCCCACAATGCCTTCCGGGATCAAGTAAGGGGTGTGGTTGGCGGGATTGATGAAGCCCCAGGCCAGTCCGATGAAGAGCAGCACAATGCCGACTTTGACGTAGACGATGACGGCATTCACTTTGGCTGATTCCTCGGTGCCTTTGATCAAAAGCATGGTTAAAAGAAGAAGAATGACGAGGGCCGGGAAATTGAGAATGCCGCTGGTACCGGTGGCCGAGGTTTGGAGGAAGGAATGGCATAGGGCATAAGGAATAGAGCCGCCGAGTAAGTTATTGAGATACTCGCTCCAGGCGATGGAGACCGTGGCCGCGCCGAGGGCATATTCGAGGATGAGCGCCCAACCGATCACCCAGGCGACGAACTCGCCCATGGTGGCGTAGGCGTAGGTGTAAGCGCTGCCGGCGATGGGGATCATGGCGGCAAACTCGGCGTAACAGAGACCGGCGAGAGCGCAGCCGATGGCGGCGACGATGAAAGAAAGGGTGACGGCGGCACCGGAGGCTTCAGCGGCGGCGGCGGCGGTGCGCACGAAGAGTCCGGCCCCGATGATGGCCCCGATGCCGAGGGCGACGAGGGCTTTGGCATCGAGCGTACGCTTGAGGCCTTTTTCTGAATCGGCGGCTTGCGACAGCAACCCGCTCAGCGACTTTTTCCGCGTCAGACTCATGGGTGCGACTCCTTTTCGATTTCACTATTAGAGCACGCACGCCGCCGACCTTGGGATGATGAGAGCTGATGAATAACAATTACGAGGCCATCGTCGTGGGTGGTGGAGCCGCTGGCCTGTTCTGCGCGGCCATGGCGGCCCAACGAGGACGGCGAGTTCTGGTGATCGAACACGGCGAGGCAGTGGGCCGTAAGATTCTGATCTCGGGCGGCGGACGATGCAACTTTACGAACACCGGCACGCGCCCCGAGAACTTCTTGAGCGACAATCCGCATTTCGCCAAGTCAGCCTTGGCGCGCTACACGCCCGCTGATTTCATTGCGTTGGTGGACCGTCATCAGATCGCCTGGCACGAGAAGAAGTTGGGCCAGCTGTTCTGCGATGGACCGGCGCAACAGATCATCGACTTGCTGAAGGCTGAATGCGCGGGCGTGCGGATCTTAACGGGTACGCGCGTCGAGCGTGTGGAAGCCGGCTTCGTGGTGCATTCGAGCGCCGGCGAATTCCGCGCGCCGCGCCTCGTGGTGGCGACGGGCGGCTTGTCGATCCCCAAAATGGGTGCGAGCGATTGGGGCTATGGGGTGGCGAAGCAGTTTGGCTTGAGCATGGTTACTACCCGGCCGGCGCTCGTGCCGCTCACCTTTACCCATGAGGACGCCAAGGCCTTTGACGGCTTGGCGGGCGTGGCCACGGACGTAGTGGCCGAATGCGGCGGCGTCAGTTTTGCGGAGCGCTTGCTGATAACGCATCGCGGCTTTTCCGGGCCGGCCATGCTGCAAGCCAGCTCGTACTGGCGGCCGGGCCAAGCCCTTACGCTGAACTTGGCCCCGGGGCGCGACTTGGCGGGCGAATTCTTGCGGCGGAAGCAATCGGGTGAGCGAACGCATGTGAAGACGCTGTTGACGTCAGTGCTGCCGTTGCGCTTGGCCGAGCGTTGGTCTCAGTTGCATTCGCTGGATCGGCCATTGCCTCACGAGCGCGATACCGAATTGCGCGCGACGGCTATGGCCTTAGAACGCTGGCACTGGCAACCGGGGGGCACGGAGGGCTATGAGAAGGCGGAGGTGACGGCGGGCGGCGTCGATACCCATGAGCTCTCGTCGAAGACGATGGAGGCGAAGCGCGTGCCTGGCTTGCACTTTATCGGCGAAGTGGTAGATGTCACCGGGCAACTGGGCGGTTACAACTTTCAGTGGGCCTGGGCATCCGCCTTTGCGGCGGCCCAGGCTCTGTAGTTTTGATTCGAGCCCCAGGCTAGGCGGAGTAGTTAGAAGCTATAGCGCAGTGCGACCTGGATTTGGCGCGAATCGATGCGGGTGCTGCTGATGACGCCGTAAGTCGCGGTGCGAAGAGAAGCACCCGGTTGGCTAAAGTTAGCGTGGTTCGGCAAGTTGAAGAACTCACCCCGAAGATCGATCTTGTGCCGACCTTCATTCCACGAGAAAGCCTTGTTAATAGAGGCGTCGAGGCCGACGATGCCAGGCCCGATGAGGGTGTTGCGACCGCCAGTGCCGAAGCGGAAGTCAGTGATGGCGGCAGGATTTTGGCCGAGGCGGTCAACAAACGCGCTGGTGTTGAAGTACTGCGCGACGGTCTTGGGACCACCGTTGCCGCTCACCCCGGCGAGGGCATCGGGAGCGCACCAGCCACCGGCACCGTTCTGAATGTTGCCTCCGCCGCAATAAACGGTGAACGGGAACCCACTTTGGAAGGTGAGAATGCCGCCGACTTGCCAACCGCCGAGCAGCGCATTGCCGACCGCATTCGAGATGCCGTAACGGCGACCGCGGCCGAAGGGTATTTCATAGAGGAACGAGCTGGTGAGACGATGGCGGAAGTCGAAGGCGGAGAGGCCACGGTCCCGCCAGAGTGAGCGATCAGGATCCATGGGAGTGAGTGGATCGCCATCCGTGGTGCGCACGCCAGAACCGTTGTCGATCGATTTTGAATAAGCGTATGAGCTCAGCAAAGTGAAGCCATGCGAGAAGCGATGCTGTAGACGGGCTTGCAGCGAATGGTAATTGGAGTGCGCGGCGGCATAGAGGTTTTGGAACGCGCCGTTGAACTTGGGGAAGGCGCGATTGTCGTTAGGGTTGCCCGCGCGCGGTTGCGGCAGGTTGTAATTAGAAAGTCGTCTCAGCTTGATACCGGCGGAGCCCATATAAGTGACTTCGAGCGACATGTCCTTAGTTAGTTGCCGCTGGATGGCACCCTGCCATTGAGCGACGTAGGAGGTGCGCTCGCCGTACTGATTAATCAGGAGAAAGCTGGGCGCACCAGACTGCGTAAATAACCGATTCCAAGTGAGGTTAGGCGTGGTGGTATTGGCCGTTTCGGCTTGACGAATGGTGAAGGGAATATTGCGGACGATATCGAAAACGGCGTTGCCGATGTCGCGGACATAGTAGATGCCACCGCCGGTGCGCAGGACGGTTTTTGAATTCAGCTGGTAAGCCAAGCCCACGCGCGGCCCCAGATCGTTGCGGTCGGGTTTACCGGCACCGCGTCCAAAGCGGCCATCGCGTACCAGTTTCCAAGTCGCGGGCGCAGGAAAGGCCGGGTTTCCTTGATTCAGGTCGCCGGTACCCGCGCGGACGAAGGTGGGTTCCACCGAGTTATCCCATTTAAAATCGACGTTTACGATGGCGTCGTGCTTGTCGTAGAAGGGCGATTCATATTCCCACCGTAAGCCCCAGTTTAGGGTCAACTTTGGCGACATCTTCCAAGTATCTTGTAAGTAAAGTGCGGCGTAGTTGTTGCGGAAGTTGGCGATCGGCGCGCCGACTTGGCCTTCAGTAACGGACATGTTGCCGAGTAACATATCGGCCATCGGTTCACCCGTATATTGGCCATTCCAGCTGAAACGGC
>JAYVRS010000273.1:0-2211 GCA_043776185.1 Bryobacteraceae bacterium
TCTTGTCGAGTTTCAACCCCTGTTCCAAGGTCACTTCGTTCAACGGATCTTCGACGGTCTCCACTACCTTCTTCACCAGGAAAATATGGACCGCGCCGGTCTTGGGGTCAAACTCCGCTTCCAAATCTTCGTTGGTCTTAAAGTGTTTCTTCGCCGCCAGCACCATGGCATCCTTCACCGCATCCAGGATGATCTGGCGGTCGATGCCCTTTTCTTTACTTAAGATCTCGATTGACTGATAAATGCTGGCCATAGGTTTGCCCTCACGAATTCACAAATCGCACTTTCGATGGAAGCCCCGACTGAAACGGCCGGTTGAAACCGAGTAGAGCCGGAAGGAAGTGCCGCTAGGCGCGGACGCGCCCCATACGGGGATGCCATAAGACCCGAACGGGCCCGATGGTCGGGATAAATCGTTGATTTTGCAGGATAATCAACTAATTCCTCAATCCTTAATCCTTAGCTCGAATCTGGAGCGAACCCAATAAAAAAGTCGGCTTGCGCCGACTCCACTGGGCATCGCTCTTGTCACAGTATACATGCTTCAGCAAGTTCTCACCAAATCTCCGCCTGAGGTTGGACCGCAAACTAGGTCGAGCCGAGCCATTAAGCTGTTTCGTTTCTGCTTGATAGGCTAGAGTTGGTCGAGTGAGTAACGCAAGATTCCATGACGAGCGGGGCCGGGAAGCCGCGTGATCAGCGCGGACTGCCGCACTCCGGCTAATTCCATCCAGCGGCGGAGCGCCGTCACTTCGGCGGGCGTTGGCGTTTCGGCGATACCCACCGGCATAATCTCCGAGGTCTCACTCTGGATCGCTAGCGGAATCTCAAAGCCGTTCGAGTCACGCCAATAACGCAGGTCGGGTCGCGTGCCGGCGTGATGAGCGTTGCGGTAGATCTCGGAGACCGCTTGGCTCTCAAATCCTCCGCCTTCCAGAAAATGTAACTTGGGGCTCTTCACCAGGCGGCGGCCGAAGTCCACGTCGGCCGGCGGCAAACGCAGGGTGAGGAAGCCAAGGTGGAGCACGGCCAGCCATCGCGCGACAGTCCGATGAGCGACGTCGCACGCGGTGGCCAAGGCCTGTTGATCGAGAATTTGTCCGGTCTGCGATCGAGCCAATTGCAGAAAGTGCTCAAAGCGGTCCAGGTCGTGAACGTTCACCAAGCCCCGGACATCGCGATCAAGAAACTGCTGTTCGCTGCCATAAGTAGAGATGATATTTGCCGACATCGCTGGTGCGGGCAAAGGCACGAATCGGCCGAGCATTTCGATAGCTAGCGGCGGCCGGCGCTCTCGCTCCGCCCGCGTGGGCGCATACAGCTCAAAAGTGACCACCGGCATTTGCAGCCGCAGGGAACTCGCCAGCACCACCGGGCCCGCGAGTGCCGTCGTCGAAAAGTGGGCCACCAGTGCCGGAGCACGGTGCACATCGTCGATAATGGCGGGCCCGCGCAGACGAGCCAAGAAGCCGGCCGGATCTTGGCGGGCTTGGGCACGGTGCTCGGCATCGTCGAGCGACACGTACCGATGACCAGGGAACTCGCGCCGCAGCAGCGTGGTCTTGCCCGATAGCCGCGGCCCCTGCACCAACACGGGTTCGCCCAGCCTCACCGCACGGTGCAAAGGAACCGTCAGCGTTCTCTGTAACATGTAATCTCATTATCATAAACGCAAATTGCATACTCAAATAAGCTCCATCGTTGAAATAGACGCCCGGGTTGATTGCCCGCCTGCACCCGGCTCCTCTAACCTCAAGGTCTATGAAGATCATTCCCGCCAAGGGCAAACTCGGCATCTTGACTCCCGGCCTCGGCGCCGTCGCCACCACTTTCATGGCCGGCGTCGAGGCGGTGAAGAAAGGGCTGGGCCAACCGATCGGCTCGCTCACTCAACTGGGCACCGTCCGGCTCGGCAAGCGCACCGATAACCGCACGCCCAAGATCAAAGAGTTCGTGCCCCTCGCCGGACTCAACCAACTCGTCTTCGGCGGTTGGGATATCTTCGAGGACAACGCCTACGAAGCCGCGGTGAACGCCCGCGTGCTGGATGCGGAACTGTTGCGCAAGGTGAAACCGGCGCTCCAGAAAGTGAAGCCGATGAAGGCGGTCTTCGACAAGAACTATGTCAAGCGGATCGATGGCCCGAACGTGAAAACCAAGGGATCGCTGCGCGATAAAGCCGAAGCGTTAATGGACGACATGAAGACGTTC
>JAYVRS010000274.1:0-7159 GCA_043776185.1 Bryobacteraceae bacterium
AGAGTTAACTTTCAGCAGATCAACTACTTGCTGAAAACCAGCGGAGGGTAGTTCGCTTCGATATCGGTCAAAATCGAGTAGCGCTAGCGGCCTTAGATCAAGTGATCCGGCGTGGCGGAAAGCGTCAATTTGGTGGCAAGCCGAGCTCCGCCGTGGCCAAGCGGCTTATAGTTACATACGATAGTTCTTATGCGTTCCGAAAAGTTCATGGTACTGTCATAGAAGTAATACTTTCGCGGAATCACCGCTCGAGTAGGGGTTAGAGGGACCGATCAGAGGATCGCTGGTGAAATTGCGGCTGACAGGGCCGTGAAATCATCTTGTCGCCCAGAAGGTTTCCTTTGACCACCTGACTCCTCAGGAGGTTTTTTCAGCACAACTTCTTTTCGGAAGCCCGCCATGGCGAGCGGCCAGCAGCATGGTACCAACAGGCCGCCCCTCGGCGGCCGCTGTCTCTCCGCCCCAGGAGCGGACCGGCGAATGTCGCAACCGAAAATATTGACCCAATCGGTGGCTTAACGTCTACCGAATCCAACTCGAACTTTAAATTCGTACCACTATTTCAGTAATTCACAGGGAAAGGGAATTTCGCGAAATGAGAACTACAACACCCCGCAACCGGGGAAGCTTATTAGTACAGACTCTCTTCTTGCTCTTCACCGCCGTCTTCGGCATGTTCGGGCAGGAAAACTATGGATCGATCTCCGGCACGGTCGCCGACCCCACGGGTGCCGCTGTGGCGGGCGCCAAGGTGGAACTCACGAGCCCTACGTTGCCGCGTCCGCTCCAGGCGACCGCTGACGCCCAGGGAAAGTTTTTCTTCCAGCGGGTTCCTTCAGGAACCTACAGCTTGAACGTGAGCAAGGAAGGCTTTTCGCGGTTTACGCAGCGGAGCTTGGAAGTGCGCCTCGGCTCGGCGATCGTCGTTGTGGCGGCCTTGAAGGTGGGTGCGGTGAGCGAAGTAGTCGAAGTGACTGAGTCGGCGGTATCGCTGGACCCCACTTCCGCACAGACGTCCACGAACATCACGGCCGCGACTTTTGACGCCCTACCGAAGGGCCGCAATTTTCACACTTTGCTGGCCATGGCGCCGGGCGTGCGCGCGGAAGTAAAAAACGGTAGCGCCGGCGTCGGCGGCTTTCAGGTCGACGGTGCCTCCGGCTCGGAGAACGCGTTCCTGATTGACGGCATCGATACTTCTGACGTGCGGAACGGCTCGCTCCGGGTGCAGAACTCGATCCCTTTCGAGTTCATTCAGGAAATCCAAATCAAGAGCTCGGGCTTTGGGGCCGAGTTCGGCGGCGCCACGGGTGGCGTCATCAACGTGGTAACCAAGGGCGGGGCCAACGACTTTCATGGCTTCCTACAGACCCAATTCACCAGCAACCAATTGAATCCCCGGCCGCGCGGCTACTGGCAGCGTTCCCCGGCCAGCGCCAATTTGGCCGACTTCTTCGCTCCGAAGGAGGATAGTTCGCGGATTCTGTATCCGGGTTTGGATCTCTCTGGTCCCATCTTGAAGAACCGGGTTTTCTTCCGCACCAGCTACATGCCGGAGTTTGAACGGCGGGAGCGGAACATCGCTTACGCCGCTGGCGCGCGAACCTTCAATCGCGAAGATATCCGCCACTACATGCTGAACCGGGTGGACTGGAGCCCGGTTTCCAAGCTGCAAATTTACAGCTCGTGGGTTTGGAGCCCGCTGCGCCAGAAGGGCGTCTTGCCGACCCAAGACATCCGCATCGCGGCACCGTCCAACGACCAAAGTGTCCTGGGCGGCTATCAACCCTCGCAGACATTCACCTTGGGCGCCAACTACACCATCACCAGCCGCTGGCTCGTGAGCGGTCGTTTTGGCTATAAATATCAGAACGACAAGATCGGTAACTACGGCTTGCCCGGTGATCCCTTTATCACCTACAACACGGCTTCATCCGCATCGGCGCTGCCGGTGCCCGCCGGAAATCAGGGGGCCAACGGGTTTCGCAACATCTCCAGCAACCTTCTCACAAACCGGGATATTACCTCGCGCAAGAACGTGTATCTTGATTCCAGCTACATCGCCAGGGTGTTTGGGCAGTCCCATATCCTGAAGTTTGGGTACGCCAATGCTCGCGTGGCAAACGATGTGGAAACGCTCTACCCCAATGGACGCTTCGGCATCTTTTGGGGCGACAAGTTTAACCGTGGAAGCATTCGTGACCAAGCCGGTGCATACGGGTATTACATCTGGGAAGACGGCGTTCGCAACCTGGGCAAGGTCCACAGTACCAACCAGGGCTTTTACGTGCAGGATCAGTGGCAGGTTCACAAGAATCTCACGCTGAACATTGGCCTCCGTCTGGAGAACGAATTCCTGCCGCCTTACAAGGCGGAAGTGGCTGGCCGCAAAGTGCAGGATCCCATCCGCTTCAACTGGGGCGATAAGCTCGCACCGCGTTTGGGTGCGTCCTGGGACGTCTTGGGCGATGGCAAATGGAAGGTGGCCGGCAGTTTCGGCATCTACTACGACGTGCTGAAGTATGAATTAGCCCGCGGCAGCTTCGGCGGCGACTTCTGGGTGAGCAATGTCTATAAGTTGGATAATCCCAACGTCCTGGCCCTGGGGCTCAACAGCCCGGGCGCGGGCGGGGCGTTGATCACCAAATACGATAACCGCACCCTCCCCATCAACGCCAAAGGCGAGATTGAGGGCATTGACCCCGCTATCAAGCCCTACACCTCGCGGGAGTTTACGGCCAGTGTTGCGCACCAGCTCTCCTCGAAGCTGGTGGCGAGCGTTCGCTATTCGCGCAAGGACCTCTTGAAGGGTATCGAAGACATCGGCGTCTTGGACGCCGAGGAAAACGAGCAGTACATTATCGGTAACCCTGGCTTTGGTCTTACGCGGAAAGATCCGCTGAAGATCTACGATGGCAAGACTCCGGATGGCAAGACGTTCCTGGTTCCCGAAGCCAAGCGCCAATACGATGGGATGGAGTTCCGGCTCGAAGGCCGCTTCCTCCGCAACATCCAGGCGATGTCGAGCTACACGTACAGCCGCCTCTATGGCAACTATTCCGGGTCGGCAAACTCGGATGAATCGGGCCGTTCGGATCCCGGCGTCAGCCGCGCGTTCGACCTGCCCTACTACTACTTCGACGCTACGGGCAGCCAGAAGACCACGTTCGGCCGTTTGGGAACCGATCGCCCGCACACGTTTAAGGCCTTCGTGGCTTACGAGCTGAAGACCAAAGCGGGGAGCACGTTCTTCGGCTTGAACCAAATTGCCTATAGCGGCACTCCGGATTCGACGACGGTCATCTACCTGTCGGCTCCTACCTTCCCCTACGGCCGCGGCGATCTGGGCAGTACGCCCATTTTGACCCAGACCGACTTGAGCATTTCGCACACCATCAAAATGACGGAACGCGTCACTTTACGGCTCGATGCCAATGCGGTGAACTTGCTCAATCAGGCGTCGGTTATTTCCCGCACCACCCAGCTCAACCGCGCCGGCGCCATCAGCACCGTTAACCCCGATGCCAAGCCCGGCGGCTTCTTTGCGGGCTACGATCCCCGCAAGCTCGTCACACTCGGCGGCGGCGTACCGCTAAACCCGATCTACGGGTTGCCCGGCGGTAACTACCGCGCGGGCGGCACCGGCGCCTACCAAAACCCGCGTGAGATTCGCTTAGGGATCCGTCTCGGATTCTAAGGCGAAGTCTCGCTTTGTAGCAAAAGGGCGGTCCTTCGGGGCCGCCTTTTTTGCGTCACCCCAGAACTGACGCTGCGGGCTAGGTTGACGTACTAGCCCGCAGCGTAAGCTGTGGGGTGACTTGACTACAGCGCCGTCCGGTAGGCAGCGTAGACGTCCTCGAAAACGCCATCCCAGGTGCGGTCGAGCTTCGAGGCCAGAACCCTGGCCCGCAACTGTGCCAACGCCGTCCGATCTTTTACCAACGCCACCACCTGCTCGATGAACTCGGCATCGGTCTCGGCACGAATGCCGGTGACGCCGGATTCGACCAGAAACTTGGGTCCGCCTTCGGCGAATACCGCCGCTGGCACCCCTGAGGCCAGGGCCTCTTGGATTACGTTGCCGAAGGTGTCGGTGCGCGAGGGGAAGAGGAATAGGTCCATGTTGGCGTAGGCGGTGGCCAATTCCTCGCCACGTAGGACGCCGGGGAAGTCGGCTTGGTGGAGGTTCTGCCCGAGCCACTCGCGTTCCCCGCCCTGGCCCACGATGAGAAATTGGTAGTCACCCGGCCCTAAGGCTTGCTCGACATCGGCCAAGAGTCGAATTCCCTTCTCCGGGCTCAATCGGCCAACGTAGCCAAGCACCACGGTGGGGTCATCCACGGGCCGCGTCCGGCGCGACGGGCTGAATATGGTGGAATCGATGCCGCGGCGCATGAGGACACAGGGCTTGGCCGTCGCCTCCAGCAGCATCTTGACCAAGTCTGGATTGGGGGCCAAGGTGACTTTGGCCATCTTGTAGAACTGCAACGTGGCCGCTAACGCCCCTTTTTCGGCACCCAGGTCGAGCTTGCTCTTGATGAAGCCGGGCAGGAATTCGAGCCACTGCACCAGGCGGCGGCCCGCGTATTTGTGGAGATCCGTATGCCAGCTGGCCACCAGCGGGATCTTTAACTCGCGCGCCGCGATGACGCCCAGAATGCCGCAGTCGCCGGGGCCAGTGATGTGGACGACGTCCGGCGCGAATCGCCGCACGGCTTCGACGGCGGCGGTGCGGTAGCGCAGAAATTCGAGGTCGAAGAACATGTCGGAGTCCAGGCGCAGCAAGCGCTCGCCGCGGGCGATCTCCATGGTGGTGTGGTCGCCCTCCTTCCACGTGCGCGTCTCGGGGCCAATGTGGAAGCTGAAGAAGGGGTAGCTGCGGCGGGCAGCGAAAGCGTCCAGTTGTCGCGAAGTAAGCGCGACGCCGTTCACTTCGTGGAAACAGTCGGTAAAGAAAGCGACGCGGGGAGTCACATCTCTAGTTTCGCATTGGCGTTAAACTGATGGTATGGCTACCGTCACCGAAATCGGCACCTTGCTGGACCGACACCCGAATATCCGAGGGGGACGGCCCAAAATTGCGGGCACCGGCATTGCCGTGAAGCGCATCGTGATCTTTTATCAGAGCGGGTATTCGCCGGAAGAAATTGCCCTCCAGTATCCGCATATCAATCTGGCCCAAGTCCACGCCGCTCTGGCTTATTACCACGCCAATCGCGAAGAGATCGACTTGGACATCGCCGAGGAGAGAGCTGTTTTCGACGCCGTTGAAGAGCAGCAGGCCGGCCGGTAACTGTGTCAGAAGCACGGCATCATGGAGAGGAAATCAACCGGCTGGTCCGCCTCGTAAGCCGAGTGTTGGCTTTCGAGAGAATTCCTCAACAGCTCGGGGAGTCTGTCGGAGTGAAATCTTTGTCGAACCTAAAATCAACAGCTTACAGACTTGCGCCGCGAAAACTTGCCCCGTAAGTTATTGATTCTGCGTACGTCAAATTTTCACTCCGACAGACTCTCGGGGTAGGCTAGGTCTTCAGCATCACATGCTGGATCTTGCGAGGGTCGCCCTCGCCTAGACCCAGCGCACCGGCAATATCCACATGCTCCGGCTGCATGCGGACGAAGCCGGAGTCGGCATCGGGCTTGGCGTCGGCAATAGGGGCCATACCGACGCTCGCGCGCTTGGCGTCCAAAGCATTCCAGCCGATGCGGTCCATCGCCACAGGATCCGTGCTGAAGTACATCGTCTTGTGTTCCCAGACATACTTCACTTTACGCGGACTTACGCCCGGCCCCCCGTGATAAAGCGCCTTCACGCCATCGCAGATATTGAGCACAGTTTTATTGCGAATCACCGGCACGGACACGGACGCCGGGATGAAGGCGCCGCAGGCGTTGAGCATGGGCGAGGAGTGGCTGCGGCAGACGTTGTTCACCAGGCCATGCGACAGGTTCTTGAGGGCAATCGTAATGCCTGCCGACTGATGATGCTTCAGCAAGCAAAGGTTCACTAACTTATCGATGTCGGTAGCGATGAAGCGCGAGGCGTAGGAGCGGCGGGCCCGCTCGTTCTTAAAGTCGAAGCCGGGCATGGTGAGTTGCATGTCGAGGTAATGGTCGCGGTCGTAGCCGTCGATGCCCTGCTGCACGCCGTCGTAGGCTGGGGCGGCGAAGGTCCAGCGGACGCCGGCGGGCAGCCACTTATCGAAGCCGGCCTCCAGAAACTCCGCCTTGTACCGATCATAAACAACGATGTCCTGACGTTTCACCCCGGCGGCTTCCAAGCCCGCGACGATTTCATGCAACACCGTGGGGTCGGACATCACATAAGGGCGGCTCACCGGATTCAACTTGATACCGACGCGTTCGCCGGGGGAGAAGAACATCTTCCAGCTCTGCTGCCAATCAGGCGCGCCGGTGAGCGACTGCATCCCCGAACGCATCATGCGCTGGACGGGCTCCTTCTGATAAGCGCCGCTGACGATGGACTTGTCATCCGAAACCGAGACCACTTTGCCGGGAAACAGGCCGGGAATCGACCATTTGGTGGCATCGCTCTTGCCCGACGTCGACTGGGCCTGGGCCAGGTTCTGGCAGAACGTGGGCGCCACCACGCTCAAAGCCAACATGCGCTCCATCCAGGCGCGACGCGTCTCTGGCCGGAAATTCTCGCCACGATTTTTCGCTTCACCAGTGAGTAGATGCATGACATGATTATGATGTACATTCGTTCCCAGGAGAATCACAAAATGCAGCTACCGACTCGTCGCGATGTCACGCGCGTGCTCTCAGCCACGGCGCTCGCTAAAGAAGTTCTCGGCCAGACTTCAGCTTCAGCCACCGGCATGCCCACTCGTGTCCTGGGCCGCACCGGCCAGCGAGTCAGCATTGTGTGCCTCGGCGGCTGGCACATTGGTTCGGTGAAGGACGAGAAAGAGGCCTTCCGCATCATGCACACGGCCATCGACGAGGGGCTCACCTTCTTCGACAATGCCTGGGACTATCACGACGGTCACAGCGAGGAAGTGATGGGCAAGGCGCTCGCCATGGACAAGAAGCGCGACAAGGTCTTTCTGATGACCAAGAATTGCGAGCGCGATTACGCGGGTTCGATGCGCAACCTCGAAGAATCCTTGCGACGGTTGAAGACCGATCGCCTCGA
>JAYVRS010000275.1:0-2206 GCA_043776185.1 Bryobacteraceae bacterium
GCCTTGGCATCGTCCGATAACAAACGCTGCTGTTGGGTGTAGTAACTCATCATCCGAGCTGACTCGCGCTCAGACGGGGCACGGCCCAGCGCCCGCCGGTAGGCCCACTCCAAACGCTGAGCCTCGGGCCGCGATACCACCTGCACCGCCAAAGACTGCGCGGCTTCCACAAATACCGGATCGTTCAGAAGATTCAGCGCCTGCAGTGGCGTATTCGACCGGTCACGCTTGCATTGAGCCACGGTGGCCCGCGGAGCGTCAAAGGTCATTAACTGGGGATAAGGCGAGGTTCGCAAAAATTGGATGTACAAGCCGCGGCGGTAACGATCCTCGCCTTCGCTGTCCTTCCAGGCATCGGTCCAGCCGCGCGAGGCATAGCTCGCCTCCATCACACCCGGCGGCATGGGCGGACGAATGCTGGGCCCGCCGACTTTCTGCGAGAGTAAGCCGCTCGCCGCCAACGCCCCGTCGCGAATTTGTTCGGCCGTCAGGCGCAATCGCACTTGCCGGGCCAGTAACTGATTATCCGGATCGACCTCGTGTAACTCGGGACGCGCGGTGGAGGCCTGCCGGTAAGTAGAAGATAGAACCATGCCGCGAATCAAATTCTTACGCGACCAACCATTTCGCCGGAAATCATCGGCCAGCCAAGTGAGTAATTCGGGATGCTCCGGCCGGTCAGCCCGCGTACCGAAGTCATCGGTGGTCTTCACGAGCCCGGTGCCAAATAGCTCCTGCCAAATTCGATTCACCGCTACGCGAGCCGTAAGCGGATTCTCGTTCGACACTAACCACTCCGCCAAATCAAGGCGCGTTAGTTTGCCCGCTTTGTTCAGCGAAGGCAACACGGCCGGCGTAGCAGGTTGCACCTCAACGCCATTGGTCTTGTAGTCGCCGCGTACGCGCAAATAGCTGGGTTGCGGCACCGGGTTCTCGGCCAAAGTCATCGCCTGGGTCAACTGCGGAAAATCGGTTTTGAGTTTAGCCAACGACTTAGTCGCCACATCGAGCTTCAGCTCTTTATAACGTTTGTTGCCGACCGCGAAATGGTAGTTCTTTACGAAATGATCGGTGAGAATGTCGCGTTCGCGCGCCGTGCGTTTCTCCAAAGGAATGCGCACGATCTTACCGCCGTTGCCGTTTTCGGTAAGTTTGTTCACGCAGTCCCAAGCTAAGTCCCAATCGGTGCGTTCGCCCGGATGAGCGATGGTATAAAGAATGTCCTTCTCCCAAGCCGCTTGTAACTTGGCCACGTCGTATTCAACGAGCAGCGCTTCGCGCTTGGCCCGGTAAGCCGCGTGACCTTGCAACCAGGGGCCTACTTCTCCGGGCCGCGGCGCGTCGATGTCTCTTTCCTCTGCGTTGTCGAAAAAAGCGAAGAGCGAATAGTAATCGCGTTGACTAATTGGGTCGTATTTGTGGTCGTGGCATTGGGCGCATCCCATGGATAGCCCCAGGAACACGGTGCTGACGGTATTGGCGCGGTCAAGCGTGGCTTCAAAGCGGAATTGCGCATCGTCGATACCGCCTTCCCGATTGGTCAACGTGTGGCGCTCAAAGCCGGTGGCCACCCTTTGTTCCACGGTAGGCGCAGGCAGTAAGTCACCAGCCAGTTGTTCCACGGTGAACCGGTTAAACGGCAAGTCCTGATTGATGGCGTTGATTACCCAATCGCGCCAGCGGAAAGCGTACGGCCGTATCCAATCCTTTTCGTAGCCATCGGAGTCGGCGTAACGAGCTTGATCGAGCCAGCCGCGAGCCCACTTTTCTCCATACTGTGGTGAGGCCAGTAAGCGATCGACTTGCTGCTCATAAGCATCGGCGCGAGAGTCAGTTTCAAACTCAGCCACCTCGGACGCGGTGGCTGGCAGCCCAATTAGATCCCAACTGATGCGGCGCAGCAGCGTGCGGCGATCGGCTTCGCTCGCCGGGACAATCTGCTTACTCTCCAGCTTGGCCAACACAAAAGCGTCAATCGGCGATCGCACCCAACCCGCCTTCTTCACGCTGGGGACGTTGGGCGTCGTGATCGGCTCAAAGGCCCAATGCTTGCTCTTCGGGCGATCCGCCTGAGAAATCGCCGTGACGGGGAACTTCGCCCCCTGGTCAATCCACGCGCGCAGCACCCCGACCTCAGCCGCCGTCAAGCGCCGCCCAGCGGGAGGCATCACCGGAACGCCCTTGGCCCCCGCAATACGATGAACCA
>JAYVRS010000276.1:0-2205 GCA_043776185.1 Bryobacteraceae bacterium
GAGCTATCGAATGTGGTTCCGTCGTCCAACGTCCCCGTGTAATGCACGCGAACGGTATCCCCCATCTTAGCTTCACTCATAATCCGCAGATTGTCGCACGAGATTCCACGGCAACAAACAGCTAAGCTAACAGAAACAACGATGGAGAACCAAGAGATTGCCCGCCTGCTGAACGAGACCGCTGACCTGCTTGAAATTTCCGCGGAAGACGGCTTCAAGATCCGCAGTTATCGACAGGCCGCGGCCGTGATTGAGAGCTATCCATCCCGCATCAGTGACCTGTTGCGGGATGGCAAAGACGTCACCAGCATCCCGGGTGTCGGTAAAAGTATGGCCGCGCACTTAGGGGAAATCGAGGCGCGCGGCAGCTTCGACCGGCGCGACAAACTGCTCTCCAAATATCCGCCCACGGTGCTCGAATTCCTCCGCATTCCCGGGCTGGGCCCCAAGACTATCGCCACGCTGATTGCGGAATTCCGTATCACCACGCTCAACGAACTCGAGCGCCTTTGCACCGACCAAAAGCTGCGTGACCTACCTCGCATGGGGGCTAAGCTCGAAGAGAAAATCCTGAAAGGCATCGCCCACTACCGCCAAAGTGCCGGGCGTTTCCTGCTGAACTTTGCCACTGGCATCGCCGAGGAATTCGCCTCCTACATTGGCGGCGACGTCACGGCGGCGGGCAGTGTCCGGCGCGGGAAAGAGACCATCGGCGACGTCGATCTGTTGGTTACCGGCCAAGATGCCGCTGCCGTGCTGGAACGTTTTGTGAAGCATCCCAAGGTTCATGAAGTGCTGGCGCACGGCGAGAATAAAGCCAGTGCCCGCGTGGGCTTGGAAGGCCTGCAAGTCGACGTCCGCGCCCTGCCCCAGGAGAGCTTCGGCGCGGCCCTGCAGTATTTCACCGGCAGCAAGGAGCACAGCATCGTCCTGCGCCAACGCGCCCTCCGTCAGGGACTTACCTTGAACGAATACGGGCTCGCCCGCGTGGACTCAGGTGAGCGGGTGGCGGGGCTCACGGAGGCCGAAATTTACGAAACGTTGGGTCTGGCTTGGATTCCGCCGGAATTGCGCGAAAACCAAGGCGAAATCGATGCCGCCGCCACCGGAAAGCTGCCCGAACTGCTGGAGTTGGCCGATATCCGCGGCGATCTGCACATGCATACCCGGGAAAGCGATGGCCGGGCGACGCTGGCCGAAATGGCCGAGGCCAATCGCGAACTCGGTTACGAATACCTCTGCATCACCGACCATTCGAAGGCTCTCGCGATGGCCAATGGACTCGACGAAAAACGCGCCGTCGCCTTTGCCCATCAGGTGCGTGAACTGGGCGGCTCTTTGGGGATAAAAGTGTTCTCCGGTCTCGAATGCGACATCCTGCGCGATGGCGTCATGGACTTAGCCAACGACGCGCTCGCCGAACTCGATTTCGTGATCGCCAGCGTCCACAGCCACATGAATTTGACGGCCGCCGAGATGACTGATCGCCTGCTGGCGGCCATCGAGAACCCACATGTCAAAGCCATTGGCCATCCCACTGGGCGCATTCTGCTGCATCGCGAAAGCTACCCCTACGAATTTGAGACCGTGGCCCGTGCGGCCGCCCGCCGAGGCGTGTTTCTCGAAATCAACGCGAGCCCGGAAAGGCTGGACCTCAATCAGACGCTGATTCGCGCAGCCAAAACGCTGGGAGCGCGATTTGTGATTAACACCGATGCCCACCATCCGCGCCACCTGCGTAACATGCGTTATGGGGTGAAGATGGCTCGCCGCGGCTGGCTCACCAAACCGGACGTGGTGAATACGCTACCGCTGGCGGCCTTTGCCAAGGCCATCCGTCGAGATTAGGTCTTCTTCCCCGTCGCCCGCAAGACACCCAGCCAAGCCAACAGACTCAGCAGCGCGATGCCCACGGGCGTCAACCAACTCCCAGCCGGTTGTTCCTGATACGTGAACACGGGTAGCTGGTCCAGGTCGGCCGGCCGCAGGGGGTGCCCTTTCTCCAACCTCATCTTGATCTCCGCAGCCCATTTTCTGCCGAATTCCCTGGCGCCGTCTTCGAAAGCGGCCTGCCGCGAAAGGCCGGTGCCGGACGTCTCCAGTAGCGCCAAGTGCAGTATGGCCGCGGGCGACAGCTTGGCCAATATCTCGACCATATTCCGGTGCGATTCCGCCTTGGCCTCGGCCTCACCGAGGAGTGGTGCC
>JAYVRS010000277.1:0-2205 GCA_043776185.1 Bryobacteraceae bacterium
TACGGATCTGCGACGCAAGGGCGCAATCCGATGTCGCCTCCCGGTGTGGCCGTTCCTGGTGCCGCGGGAGCCGACCAGACCGGCGGTTTTCTGAATCCCGGCGGCACCGGAGCTCCAGCGCCGCGGGCGCCGCGCGTGGTCCCCAATCCATTCGACAATTCGCTGTTAATTCAAGGCACACCGCAGGAGTATGAGCAGATCGTCCGGCTACTGCGGCAATTGGACATTGCCCCGCGCCAGGTG
The DNA here is from genome assembly GCA_043776185.1 of Bryobacteraceae bacterium. Taxonomy (GTDB): domain Bacteria; phylum Acidobacteriota; class Terriglobia; order Bryobacterales; family Bryobacteraceae; genus JALHNI01. Next base: position 244 of record JAYVRS010000277.1, read on the forward strand.
CTGATTGAAGCGCGCATCTACGAAGTCACTTTGTCAGGTGCCTTTTCGAGCGGCGTGCAGGCCTTCTTACAACGGCGGGGCACGGCGTCGGGCAACCCCACTGACGCGTCGAGCGCCAGCCGCCAATTTCTCGCTACGGCGACGGGCACCGGCGTGGCTTTGACGGCCGGCCTGCTGGTGGGCCGCAGCCGCGAACTGCTCGCCTTCCTCAATGTGCAGGAGACCCAGGGCCGGTCGAAGACCATTGCCAGCCCCAGTATCATTGCCACCGACAATTGCCAAGCCTCCATCACGGTGGGCACCGACGTGCCGACGCTTACCTCGCAGGCCGTCTCGGGCGTTCAGCAATCGGGGACGTCACTGTTTACCAATCAGGTGCAAAATCGCAGTGCGGGCGTGAACTTCAGCATCAAGCCGAAAGTGCTGCCCAGCGGCATTGTGACGCTCGAGATCAACCAGGACGTCAGTTCGCCGATTCCGCCTTCGCCGGGCGCGGGCATCCAGTCGCCTTCGTTTAGCCGGCGCAACGTCAGCACGCGCGTCACGGTGCAGGATGGCGATACGGTGGCGATTGCGGGCATCATTCAGGAAGCAGAGTCCAGTTCCTCGGCGGGGCTACCGGGATTGCACAAATTGCCGGTGGTCGGTGCCCTGTTCGGCAACCGGTCCAGCAACAAGGCCCGCACGGAATTGGTGATTTTCATGACGCCGCGGGTGATCTATGACACCAATGATATTGCCGACGCCAGCGAAGAGGTCCGCAGCCGGTTGAAGCGCTTGCAGAAGATAATCAAAGACTAGGGCAACTTCCACTGCCTGCGACGGGTTACTTTGGAGATTCATGTTGCTGCGTTGCCTTTTTACCTGCCTGTTCGCCACCGTGTTTGCGACCGGGCTTTATACCCAGACCACGTCCACGGGATTTGCCATCGGGCAGGGATCTCCGACGGACGCCATTCGCCAGCGTTTCGTGTCGAACTACTATCGGGGCCGTTTTCCGTCGCTCACCTCGCTTCCCGCGCTCACGGCCGTGAATACTTTCGGCGGGACGGGTTACATTCAGGAATTCCCCGACCTCACGAAAAATGCCGGCCTGCGGCATGCGCTGATCATCGGCAACTCGTTGATCGATAACGAGGGCTTCATTATCGATACCTATCAGGTGTTGTCCTCCATGTACGCCTACTACATCAGCGGCGGGTTGGGTTTCGCGAACCTTGGATTTCCCATTTCCGACACCGACATTGTGGAGGTGAGGGATGCCACCGGCGTCGTCGCGCGGACCTATCAGTACCAGTTCTTCCAGAAGAGCTACGCCCTTTTTGTGTGGAGCGGCCCGCCGGACGTAACATCTACGAACACGAATTTCACGCTCCGGGAGCCGTTTTTCTCGCGCTGGAAGTTGCTGGGGCAAATTGCCGGATTGGGAGCAGCCACTAGCGTCGAAACCCCCGTCACCTTGTCGGGTGTCACCGCCACGCGGGTGGATTTTGAGCGGGGCTACCTTTTCAACACCAGCGTAGGTCCTTCGGCCGGGCGCATTGTGGCCGTGCGCGAGCCGATCAACTCGATCTACCGCGATGCGGGCGGCCCCACCGGCCGGCTGGGTTTGCCGCTCAATGATGAACTCCAACTCGCCAATGGCCATCGCCGCCAGACTTTTCAAGGTGGCAGCGTCGAATATACCCCTGGGCAAGTGCCGGTTTTGCGCAACGCCGTCTTTGCGGTCACTCTCACTTCGATTGGGTCGCTGCGGCTGAATCTGAACGACACTTTTCAACTGCGCACCCAATTGGTGACAACGGCCGGCGAGAGTGTCAGCGACCGGGATGTCTCCTGGACCACGTCGAACTCCCGCGTGATCCAGATTGCCGTGGCGCCCAATCAAACCGGGGTTGCGACGCTGCGAGCCGTGGGTGGCGGCAGTGCTTTCGTCTCCGCCACCAGTGAAGGCAAAAGCTC
>JAYVRS010000278.1:0-2202 GCA_043776185.1 Bryobacteraceae bacterium
GGGTTGGCGGCGCAGGAAGCGACGGTGATTCAGAATGCGATGGTGTATACGGCGACTAAGCCGGCCTTTGTGGGGTCAGTCGCTTTTAGTGGCGGCAAGATCACCGCCGTGGGCGAGAAGTTAGTGGTGCCACCGGGCGCGCGGGTGATAGATGGCACGGGGCTGCATGTGTCGCCGGGGATTATCGATAGTCACTCGCATATTGCGGTGGCGGGGTTTGGGGTGAATGAGGGCTCGGTGTCGGTGTCGTCGATGGTGCAGATTCGCGATGTGCTGGATGCGGAGGATGTGGCGATTTATCGTGCCTTGGCGGGCGGCGTGACGACGGCGAATATTCTGCATGGCAGCGCGAACGCGATTGGGGGCAATAACCAATTGATTAAGATGCGCTGGGGGCAGACGGCGGCCGGGTTGTTGATGGAAGGCGGGACGCAGTCGATTAAGTTTGCGCTGGGGGAGAATCCGAAGCGGCAGGGTAATCCGGCGCCGCAATCGGGCGGCGTGGCGCGTTATCCGGCGACGCGGATGGGTGTCGAAGATGTTTACCGGCAGGCATTTACGGAGGCGCGGGCTTACCAGAAAGCGATCGCTGATTTCAAGGCGGGTAAGTCGATGATGGTGCCGCGCCGGGACTTGAAGTTGGAGCCGTTGGTGGAAGTGTTAGAGGGCAAGCGTTTGGTGCATTGCCACGCTTACCGGTCGGATGAAATGTTGATGATGATGCGGGTGGCAGAGGAGTTTGGCTTTCGTCTGGCGACGTTTCAGCACGTGCAGGAGGGTTACAAAGTCGCGAAAGAGATGGTGAAGCATGGCGTGGCGGGCGCGGGCTTTAGCGATTGGTGGAGTTACAAGATGGAAGTGGTGGACGGCATCCCTTATAACATGACGATTATGACCAAGAAGGGCGTTTTGACGGGGGTGAACTCCGATGATGCCGGACTGATGCGACGCCTGAATACGGAAGCGGCGAAGTCGATACGGTATGGCGGATTGACGGAGGAGCAGGCTTTGGCGTTAGTGACGATTAATCCGGCGAAGCAAATGAAAGTGGACAGTTTGATTGGTTCGATTGAGCCGGGTAAGAGTGCGGACTTAGTGATCTGGAATAAGCCGCCGTTGTCGAGTTATGCGGTGGCGCAGAAGGTGTTTATCGACGGGACGTTGTATTTTGATCGCGATAAAGATATGAGTGACCGGGGGCGGCGGGCGGCGGCGAAGAAGGCGCTGGAGGATCAGTTGAAGTTGGAAGCTCCGCCGGAACAGAAGAAGGGCGGGCCGCCGGGGCGGCGTGGGCCGGCGAGTGAGGAGATTGGGCGATGAAGAGTTTCTTTATTCTGGTCGCGATGGTGGCGAGTGCGCAGGACTCTTACTTCATCCGGAATGCGACGATTCATCCGGTGACGGGGCCGGAGATCGCGAATGGGTCGTTGTTGATTGAGGGGGGCAAGATTACGGGCATTGGCACTAAGTTGGCGGTGCCGAAGGGCGTGAAAGTAATCGACGGGAAGGGCATGCATGCTTGGCCCGGGATGGTGAATTGCGCGACGCAGATTGGGCTTTCCGAAGTAAGTAGCGTGCGCGAGACGAACGATACGAATGAGATCGGCGAGTTTATTCCGCAGGTGCGGGCGATTGTGGCGGTGAATCCGGAGACGGAGCATATTTTGGTGGCGAGGGCGAATGGGTTGACTTCGGTGTTGACGCTGCCGGCGGCGATTGCGGTGGGCGGTGGTCCGGGGGCCCCGACGGCGGGGCAGAGTATTGTGCGCGGTCAAGCGGCGATGATCCGGCTGGATGGCTGGACTTGGGAAGATTTGGCGATGTCGCAGAGTGCGGGGATGTTAGTGCGCTTTCCGGCGATTCAGACGGTGACGGTGAGCTTCCCTGGAGGGCGGTCGGAGATTCCTTTTGTGGAAGCCAAACGGCGCTATGACGCGGAGATGCGGAAGATCGATGAGTTCTTTGAAAAGGCGCGGCGTTATCAGCAAGCGAAGGCGGCGGCGACGGCGAATTTCCTGCCGGATGTGCAACTGGAGGCGATGTTGCCAGTGTTAGCAGGTAAGACGCCGTTGTTGATTCCGGCGCAGCGTGAGCGCGGGATTCGCGAGGCGATTGACTTTGCGGAGAAGCACAAGGTGAAGCTGGTGTTGATGGATGTGCGTAAGCCGGGGGCGCAGTTGGCGCGGATGGCCGAGAAGAAGA
>JAYVRS010000279.1:0-7133 GCA_043776185.1 Bryobacteraceae bacterium
GCGACTTGAATCTCTTCAAAAGCGGCGGCCAATTTGTCCGCTGACAGCTTGCCTTCCAGCTCGGCGGCGGCGTACGCTTGGCGGGCTCGCAGCAGATACTCCCAAGCGCGATTGTCCTCTTCCGCGCCGATCCAGATATCGAAGTTCGCATTGATCCAGGAGCCGGGGAAGATATGGCCCAGCGGCACGGGCTCCACCTTCGCGAGCGCCTCGCTAACGGTGAGTGCTTGTATGCCGGGGTCATCTTGAATGCCCTGGTAGAGCTGGCGCAGAAACTCGCGGCCACTCTCGGGGTAATATTCCCAGCAGTTTTCGCCATCCAAAATCACGGGCACCAAGGCGTCGCGCCCCGAGGCCAGAATCGAACGGCAGTTATCGCGAATCTTACTCAGAAAATGGCTGGCGGCTTTGCCTGCCTCCACACCCGAGTAAGTGAAACCGATCAGGTCACTCAACTCATGATCGCGAAAGATCATGCGCATTTCGCGGCCACCCTGCCGCCAGACGTAGGGACGATAAGTGAGCTCCGGGCCCGCATGTTGATTCAGCGTGCGGCCCAATACGCCGTTGTCCGTGGCGGCCCAGGTGAAGCCGCAGTCAGCAGCCAGCGCAAGCGCTTCGTCCGATACGGAGCCTTCGCTGGGCCATAGGCCATGCGGCACGGCACCCGTTTTGACGGCGGTGAAGGCGCGGGCTCGTTCGAGTTGATGGCGGGCATCCAATGGGTAGTGAAAGCGGGTCGGCAAGGGCACGCCCGGATGCGACACGGCCGCGATATTGGAATCGCAAAGCAAAGGCAGAATCGGATGGTAGTAAGGCGTGGTGGAGATTTCGATCTGGCCGCGCAGGGCGAACTCACGATACACGGGCACCACGCGCTGGATAATCTCCAATTGCTTGCGGCCCATCAGGACTTGGTCCGCCAAAGTGTAGTCGCGGCCCTTCGACACCAACTCGCGGACCTCGGCATCGGCCGCCAGAAACACCTCGTCAAACCAAGCCAACTGCGACAGCACCTGCAGGTCGCGATAATCGTGCGCCGACCACGGCCCCCAAGCCTGCGCCTGCCATTGGTCGTAAAGCTGACCGTAGCGAGGATAGCGGCGGACCACGTTCTGAATGTTGGCCTGAAAGAAATACTGCCGCATGAAGGCGCGTTCGTCGAAGCTCAGTTGCTCGGCCGGCTTCAGGGCCAGCCGCAAAAAGGGATCGCTGGCGGTGTTGGCGGCGTAGTCCTCAATCTGCTCCACCATGGAGGGCACCAGGTTAAAGGTCTGGTGAATTTCGGGGAATTCGTTCAACAACTGCACCATGCCGTAGTAATCCTTCAGGGCGTGCAGCCGGGTCCAGGGCAGGCGATACTCTCCGGTGGCCAAGTCCTTGTAATAGGGCTGGTGCATGTGCCAGAGAAAACAGACGTAGGTCTGGGGCATTCAATTCTAGGATGGCACGCCCCCGGCAATCGCTGGGGCTGCCCGGCGCCGTAGCTCGGCCCTCAGGGCGGCCAGCATCATCTCTGGTTGAGCGAGCTATGCCTGATGATCCGATCCCGCGTTCCTCCTCAAGCGGGGCATCGCCGCGCCGAGGATTCCATCGGAGCCGCTACCGGCTCGAGACACTGCAGGGGATAAAATGTTGGGAAGTAGTCTATGAAAACAATCCGACGACGTGACACCATCAAACTCTTCGGCGCGGGCATGGCGAGCGGTCCCTTGCCCAGCGCCCCCACCCCAAGCAAACCCAACTTCATCGTCTATATGTCGGACGACCACGGAATGCTCTTTTCGGAGCCATACGGGGCCACCGCCGTGCACACGCCACATCTGGCACGCTTGGCCGCTGAAGGCATGCGCTTCACCCACGCCTTTAATACGTCGCCTTCTTGCGGCCCCAGCCGCACGTCGATGCTCACCGGCCTGTGGCCTGCGCGGCATGGCGCCGAGCCGAACCACGTGCCGCCCAAGCCCGAAGCGGTGGGGCTCCCCTCGGTGCTCAAGTCGCTGGGCTATGAGCTGGCCTGCTTCGGTAAAGTGGCCCACAACGACTGGGCGAAATACTACAACTTCGACGTCGTCCACGGCCCGAATGTGGGCGCCACGGATGCCGATGCGGTGGAACAATTCCTCGCCAAGCGCGACAAGACAAAACCCCTGTGCCTGTTCTTTGGCTCGCACTATCCGCATGTTCCGTGGGTGAAGAACGAAGGCTACGATGCCGCGACCGTGAAACTACCGTCGACCTTGGTGGACACGCCTGAGACGCGCCGCCAGTGCACCGATTACTACACCAGCGTCACCCACACCGATGCCTTGGCCGGCAAATTCCGCGCGTTGGTGCAGCAGCACCTGCCTGGAGACTCGCTGTTCGTTTACACGACGGACCACGGGGCGCAATGGCCGTTCGCCAAGTGGAACCTTTACGACGCGGGCATTCGATTGCCCTTCATTGCGGTCTGGCCGGGCAAGCTGAAACCGGGTTCCACCCAGGAGGCGATGATTTGTCTGCCGGACTTACTACCGACGTTCATCGAATTAGCCGGCGGTCAGGTGCCCGCTGGTCTCGATGGGAAATCCTTTGCCGGACTTTTGCGGGGCAAGACGAAGCGGCATCGCGACCGGGTGTTCCATACGCATAGCGGCGACGGGGACTTCAACGTGTATCCCATCCGCAGTCTGCGCACGCGCCGATGGAAGTACATCCTTAACCTGCATCCGGAATTCCAGCACCAGACGCACGACACGCGCAACCGGCGGGGCAACGGGGTCTTATATTGAAACAGCTGGCTAGCCGAAGCCAAAACGAATCCCGCTTCGGCGGCCGTGGTGAAGCGCTCCCTCGAGCGGCCCGCGGAGGAACTTTACGATCTGAAGGCTGATCCGCATGAGATGCAAAATCTTGCGAGGGATCCGCAACAGGCGTCGCGTGTGGCCTTGATGCGCACGGAGCTGAAAGCGTGGATGAAGCAGCAGGGAGATACGGAAACGGTGTTCGGGAAACGGCTTCGTCTGGGCGAGCCGGTGACGCTGCTGCCCCCGGCGGCTTAGCGACCTGCCGCAGGACAAAATGCGGTGGACTCGGGCCCCCGATCTCCCAGGATGCCGGGGGATTTCCATGAAAGCCCATCGCTACGTCGAAGAAAATCAGAGCCGGGGCAAAGTGGTTGTGAAAGTCGGATAAGTTTTGATAAGAGGGAGACTACGATAATGAAACATATCTTAGGATCAGCAATTATACTGGCCGGTACCGTCGGCCTGATTGGAGCAGCGATGCAATCGACTAGCAGTACGAAACAAGTGAAGCAACCCGTTGTGCGGATCTCAAAGGGGCGGTTCAGCCCGGAGAAGTTCGCCGAGGTCAAGCGCCTGATTGACGAATCAGCGATCCCTCTGGTACCCGCCATCCGGCAGTTGCGTGGTCTGCTCTATTATCATGCCGCCGTTGATGCTGCCACCAACACCGTGGTGAACGAACAAGCCGCTAAGCAAATGAGTATGCTTGCTCCGATGCTGGCCCAGCGTCCGATCCTGGAGGGCGCCGGCGTCAAGTTCGACGAGATCGCAAACTACGAACCAGCATGGAAGATCGAGACTACGTGGGCTTTTGGCGCCAAGTAGAGAGGGCTGCCAGTTACGCAGGTTGGGTCACTGGTCGGGAATTTTTTCGTGAGTTCTGAAACCCAAATCGTAAGTCTTCGGGTAACTTGCGAGGTCTCAGGCCGTAGCTCACGATAAGTCAAGATGTGTACAGTAGATTAGTACTCTCGCCAAAAGGTACCTCTAGAGTCGCCAGCTCCGCTAGGCTCGTGGCAGAAGCGAGACGTGGGCGGAGACGATGCGCCAGCCTTCGGGGAAGCGGACCCAGACCTGGCTCTGTCGGCCACGCACCGTGCCGGACGCAGTCTCGCGGGCGAACTCAAGCGTGACGCTGGCAGAGTCATGCCCGAAGGTGACAATGTCGAGCCGCTCGATCTGCCGCGCCAGATTCGCCGCCGGCCGGCTCTTGCGAAACGCTTCGAGCTCGTCCGGGCCATAGAGATTCTCCGCCACGCCGAAGCGCATCACTTGCGGGCCTGCCCAGAACATGGCGACCAGCATGTCGACGTCGTTCGTGACCAGCGCCTGCTCGTAACGCGGATAGAGTTCCTGTAACTCGGCCAGGACTTCGGGCAGATTCACCGTCATGAGGCACCTCGGGAAGGAAACATGGGGCGCGCGGGCAGGATACTCTTGGCGATGGACCCGCTCACGGTGTAGACCGGCTCGTTCACCACCTGGCTGAGCCGCAACCGCAGCGCGACACTGCACAGCAGATAGGCCTGCACCGGATCGAGACCCCAGCGCTCCGCAAGAAAATCGACCATGCGGCTGGTGGCGCGTTGGGCGGCGGTGGCGATGTCCTCGCCGCACTCGATCACCATCCAGCTAGCGCCCGGGCTATCCGGCACGATCGCTTCGCTCGACTCGGCCAGCGGACCCGAAATCGACTCGCCCCGGTGCAGCACGAAGCGCAGCGTCACGTCGAGCGGTGCCTCGATGCCGTTGATGCAAACCTCGCCGTCGCCCTGCGCCCCATGGCCATCTCCACAACTGAACAGCGCGCCGGGCACGTAGACCGGCAGATAGAGCTTGGCACCCGCACAGAGTTCGCGCACGTCCAGGTTGCCACCAAAGTTGCCGGGCGGACGGGTCCGGAATTGGCCGTCCGAAGCCCGCGCCACGCCCATCACGCCCAAAAAGGGCCGCAAAGGCAGCACCGCGGGCAAAAGCGAACGCGTGGTATCGCCGTCGAGCTGCCAATGGAAGAGATAGGCCTCACGAAAACGCTCTTTCAAGAAGCCCAAACCCGGCGTCACGCTGGTCCAGCCCCAGCCACGATGACGCACGGAGAGCACCTCGATTTCGAGCGTATCGCCCGGGGTGGCGTCTTCGATCCAGATGGGCCCGGTAAGCGAGTGGATACGAGTGCGGTCGATCGCCAGAAACTCAGCGGCCGTCATGCCGGGGCGCACTTGCCCGCCGCTCGCGTCCTGGCATTCGATCTCGAGCGTGTCGCCGGACCGGATGCGGATGCGCGGCGCGAGCGAACGATCCCAGACGGAATGCGTAGGGGTGGCAGTTAGCTTCATAACACCCGTACCGTCATCTGGATTTCCACCAGCGCGTTGCGTGGCAGCGCGTTCACGCCAACGGACGCACGCACATGCCGCCCCGCTTCGCCGAAGATTTCGACCAGCAAATCAGAGGCGCCATTGACGACCGCCGGGGGCCCAGCGAATCCGGCGGCACAGTGTACATAGCCGTTCAAGGAAACCACCTCAGCCACCTGGTCCAACGAGCCCAGTTCGCGCCGGATCACACCCAACTGCGTCAGCGCGCAGGCGCGGGCGGCGGCGTAACCTTCGGCCTCGGTCCGGTCTTCGCCGACGGCGCCCGTGATCACGCCATCAGGCCCGGTGGAGATCACGCCGGCCAGGAAGAGCAATTCGCCGACACGCTTCGCCGAAACGTAAGTGCCTCCGGGCGATGGGGGCGAAGGCAATTCCAGGTTCATTTCCGCAAGCCGTTGCTCGGCGTTAGACATGTTTGAGAGGGTAACACGACTTACGGCAGGAACTCGGTAGTAAACGCTTTGGCGGCGTCCACCGGGTGGCGGATCACGCCGAGTTGAGTGAGTTGCTGATTGAGCGTGGCCCAGCGCGCGGGGTCCATCTGGCCGATGTCCGCGCCGGAGAGGTCGTCGCCGGTGATGAATTTGCCGTCGCGCAGGGCCTGCACCGTGAACGCCATCAGTTCGGTGTTCTGAGCCGGGTTGCGTTTCTGAATGAGTGCGTTCGCCGGGCCGGGGTCGCGCAGGTATTCGCGCCAACCCTTTATCGAGGCACGGACGAACTTCCTGGCCGCCTCCGGTTGCTCGGCGAGAAAGCGCTGGTGGCCGAAGATGGTGCGGTAAGGGTCATAGCCGGCGGTGTTAATCAGAATGGTGCGATAAGCCACGCCAGCCTTCTTCACGAAGTAGGGCTCGCTGGTAATGAAGATCTGCTGGATGTAGTTTCTATCAGCGAGGAAGCTGGCCACCGAATGGGTGGCGGGCGTTTCGCGGAGGTTCTTCAAACGGTACTTACTCACCAGGAACTTGAGCCAGGTGGCACCCGGCTGGGCGGCAATGGCGCGGCCCTCCAGGGCGGCGAAGTCACTCACCGGCGAGTCCGCGTGCATCATGATCCCTTGCGGATCGTGCTGCATGAAGGCGGCGACGGAGCGCACGGGGAGCCCATTGGAGACCGAGGTTAAAACCTGGTCACTGGAGCCGAAGCCGAAGTCGGCGCCGCCGCTCGACACTACCTGAAACGTGCTGGTGTATTGGCCGATCGGCAGCACGGTGACGTCGAGCCCTTCGGCTTCGTAGTAGCCCTTCGCCAGCGCCGTGTAGAAGCCGCCGTGCTCGGGTTGCGGATACCAGTCGGCTTGCAGGCGAATGGCGACGCGCCCGTTCGGCGCGGTCTGCCGCTCGGATTGACAACCGGTGAGCAGGACGAAGAGGCAGGGCAGAATGACACGTTTCACAAGTTCCCCAGTCTAGCGGCAAGATGTAGTAATCGTCCATCGTCCTCCCGCGCGGCAACCAACTGCAAGCCGCCGGCGCCCTGCACGGGGATGCTCACCGCCGGCAGCCCCGCCAAGCTCACCGGCGTCGTATAGCGAAGTAAGCGTGCGCGGGTAGGCCCGTGGTCCACTCCGGCGGCGAGCCGAAGCACGGGCGCCGACGGCAACAGCAGTAGCTCATGTTCAGCCAGCAAGGCGTCTATGCGACTTCGGAAAGCAGTATGGCGTTCACGCCATACTGCCATCTCTTGCGGGCTCAGGCTCGCGCCCCACTCCAGCCGCTGGCGAATGGCGGCGGGAAAGGCCTCGTAATGGCCCTCATGGTGACGCGCCGCCTCGGAGGCTTGAATCGCGGCAAAGATGTCAGTCGCGTCCCGCCACCAATCCACCGCGATGGTGTGCGCCCGCAGCCCCAGAGCCTCCAGTGCCCGCTGGCCACGCGCTAAGCCCGCACGGATCCCCGGGTCACAATCGTGCAGAAACTCATCGTCCACCACCGCGAAGCGCCGGTACTCTCCGCCAGCTTCCACC
>JAYVRS010000280.1:0-7131 GCA_043776185.1 Bryobacteraceae bacterium
GTACCAACCAGCAGTCTTAACGATATCGAGCGACAGCCCGAGTTGAACGGCCCGCTCTTTCAGGCTGTCCCGTACGGCCTCCTGATAGCAACAAACACCCAGGATAGCGCTGGCGGGAAGGTGCTTCCAGATCAGTGCCTGCGCCTGATATCGATCTGTCTTTCCTGGATCATTGGGCTCCTAAGTCCGTTGCCGATAAGTGAAGCTTGGTCTGCTGAATTCGCATAACTTCCCAGGAACTCCCGAACCCCTATCCGGACTTACCCTTACTCTTCGGCGCCGGTAACTGTTTCACCGTATCTTCTAATTCCCGCAGCCCGTCTCTTTCGCTCTGGTCCCGGCGGCGTTGTGCAAACTCTTCGTACGCTACAGCAGCTTGCTCATCGGCGGCTTTCCGGCTCACCCGCCCCGCATCGGGCAGCACCTCGCGATCATTGAACCGTAGAAACTCGTCCAAGCGGGTCTGCCAGTCCCGCAGAAACACCTGCTTCCGTCGCCGCGCCTGATCTTCCGCGAAATCGAGGAACATCACCACGATCCGGTTCAACTCCCCAATCTCGCCCGCCCGCAGGTAGTTCTTCGCGACGGTGACATCGCCCTTGCGCACTACCTCGCCCTTCCAACTGCTGAGCCCCATGTTGGGCTCGGCGGCATTCGCGCGCTCGGCGATTAACTCGGGAGCCGTCTTGCCGGTGGCGGCAAAGTGGAGCTTGTTCTGGATGGTTTGGAAGACGACCTGGGTTTCGGGTTCGGAAGGGGAATAGTCAGCGGCCAATGCCAGGATCTCCCGCACCCGCAAGTACACCCGGCGCTCACTGGCGCGAATGTCGCGGATGCGCTCGAGGAGTTCGTCGAAGAAGTCTGGCCGGTTGGGCCCCGGGTTTCGGAGCCGCTCGTCGTCCATGGTGAAACCCTTCACCAGGTACTCAGATAGCCGTTCCGTCGCCCACTGGCGGAACTGGGTACCGCGGACACTGCGCACCCGGTAGCCAACCGCCAGGATGGCGGACAAGTTGTAGTGTTCGACTTCGCGACTCACTTCCCGGCTGCCTTCCCGTCGAACTATCCGGAATTTCCGGATAGTTGCCTCACGACTCAGTTCTCCCTCGTCGAAGATGTTCGTCAAGTGCTCGTTAATCGTCCGCACATCCTTCTGGTAGAGGTCGGCCATCAGGAGTTGCGAGAGCCAAACGGTTTCGGTGTCAAACCGGCATTCCAGGCGCGTCTGTCCGTCGGCGGTCTGGTAGAGCAACAGGCTCGAGTTGGGCGAGGACGGGTCTGCCATCGCCCTACCCAACGTTTACCGGCACCAGGGTCATCGTGTCGTTGCCGAAGATGTCGATCACCTTCACTGCTACCGTGTAGCGTCCGGCGCGGTCGTAGGTGTGTACTGCCGTGATCAGTTCCAGTTCCCGGTTCTGGCGGGTGCGGAAGCTTTGCCATTCGTTTTCGAAGATGTAGCCGCCGGTCCACTGCTCCTCGAAGGTGGCGATGGGCAGTTCCGCTTGGGGCGGCTCAAAGCCTGGCAGGGTTTCGGGTCCGCCGAAACCAGAGCCCACCGGCACCTTGATGATCTCCTGGCGGCTCATGTAGTCGAAATCGACGGCCCAGTAGTCCACCCAGTCCGTCCAGTGCTTGGTGAGCTTGTCCTTGCGGACGATGCCGTCCTTATCCTTGCTCACCTTGTAGAGCTGCCCCTGCTCGCACATCACCTCGCTTTTGCCTTCCTTCATGGCGGCAATCGCGGCCTCGGCGGCGCCCTGCGTGTAGTAGACCGAAAAGTCAGTAAGTTCGATGCGGACGGCGAACTTCTGCTTTTTCTCGTAGCGGGGCGTGGCTTCCACGAAGCTGATGTCATGGAAAACGACTTGCCCTTTGTCCACCGCGCGCTTGTCGAAGACCTCGGCGGGGATGTATTTGGGCGCCAGGTCGATGCCTTTGCCGCGCGCCTCTTCGAGGACGGCCGGGAAGAGGCCCATCTCGAATTCGAAGGCCAGCACATCAGCGCGGGTCGCGCCGCGTTTGCGGCACTCGGTGATCACCTCTTCCACGAAGAGACGCCCCACGGGCAGATTGATCGGACCCACCACGACGTACCGTCCGTTCCGTGATCCATGAAAGAAGCCGTCCTGCGCCCCTTCGCCACCGCCAAAGGGCGTAGCCTTGTACGCGCGCAGGATCAGTTCACGGAACTCATTTTCTTTTTGGGCGAGGGCCTTCGCTTTCTGCGTGCCGGTGAGGCGGCCGCCCACGTTGAGGTAGGCCTGCCGCTCATAGCGGCCGAGGTTCAGCACCTCGAAGGCGCGGAAGTCCTTTTCGGCGGCCTTTAGCTCTCGCTGGACGCCAATGAGTCGCTTACGGGTGGTGTGAATGCCGAACTTACCTAAGTCCGTAGCGATCCACTTACGGCCAAGCTTTTCGGCAACGGCGGCGGTGGTGCCGGAGCCGCAAAAGAAGTCAGCGACTAGGTCGCCTTCGTTGCTGCTGGTTTTGATGATGCGTTCGAGGAGGACTTCAGGTTTCTGAGTGTCATAACCCGTGGCTTCTTTGGCTTGTGAGTTGACGGCATTGAGATCGTCCCAAATATCCTGAATCGGAACTCCAGGCATCTCGTCGAGGTAGCGTTTAAACCTCGGCACGGCTCCTGGGCTGGGTTGGACGATTCGACCCTCGTCCAGTAGAGACTTCATGCGGTCGCGTGAGTATCTCCAGTACCGGGTTACGCCCAACAGATCATAGCTTGGGTTTCCTTTCGCCGCCCCGCCGGGTGCCGTGAGATTGTCAAGTTCGTACCGCCTGCCTGTCTCCGGTTCGATCTTTTGATAGTGACTCTGGAGATAGCTCTCAGCATAGGGAGCGAACTGTAGATTCCAGTTAAACGAATCGGAGCGGGTGTATAGCAAAATGACGTCATGGAGGCGTCCCAGGTGCCGTGAACCTTGTCCACTGTCACTGTGCGCTGTTTGACGCTTCCAAATGATCTGATTAGCTGCACGGTCGCGCCCAAACACTTCGTCCAGAGCCGCGCGGACATAGTGGGATACGCCCCAACCCATATGAACGTAAATCGTTCCATCACTGGTTAGTAAGTCTCTCATCAGAATCAGTCGCTCATAAAGCATCGAGACGAAACTATCGGCGCCCCGTCCCCAAGTATCCCGATAGGCGATCTGCTCCAGCAGACTTGCTTCTTTATGAAAAGTCTCTCCACCGATCTCGACATCCATGCTGAAATCCGCACCGACATCGAACGGCGGGTCAATGTAGATGAGCTTCAGACCGCCGGCATCCTCGATCTGCTGGCGCAGCGCCCCCGCTTTCAAGGACGACAAGATCAATTTGTTATCGCCCCAGATCAACTTATTGGTCCAGCCACGCAACTGCCGGCCACGGCTGTCGAACAACTCCCCCTGGACCTTGGTTTCCGTGCGGGGCTCGTCAATGTGTTCGAGCGTCTGGAAGGGCAGCACCATGGTGCAGACATCCCGCGTCTTGCCATTCCACACTAACTCGACTTCGCGTTTATCCTCGAACAGAATGAAACGGTATTTCTCAGGCAGCGGCTTGCCCTGCTGGATGAGCGTGATCAGGTCACGCTGTTCAGCGTCGCTTAATTCGTAGGTTTTCTTATCGGGGCGGGCCATGGCGCTAATTCTCCTGATACTCGCGGAAGGCCTTCACCAACCCGGCGAAGGAGGAGGGCCGGTGCGCCTCAAAGCCTGGTTGATCGACATACACAAAGCCGTAGGTCACGGCGGGGCTGGCCGCGGTCGCGTCCGCGCACCATTGGCCCAGGCGGGCCATCTTCTGGGGCAGGTCGAGTTCCTCACGGCCTTTGGTCTCCACCAGCCAAACCCGGCCATCGGTGGTGCGCAGGATAAAGTCCGGCGTGTAAGTGGAAAGGTCGCCGTTGGCCTTCACGTAATCGATCCGAAAACCCACGGCCATGTAGTTCTTGCCGAAGCTCTGCACATCGGGCGCCGTTTCGAGGAAAGCGGCAAAGGCCAGCTCCAAGCCATCGGCGTGGCCCTCGCCCACGATGCGGTTGAAGACGGACCGTTTCACCGGCAGGAAGCCGCGCGGCTCCGTCCGGAAGGGCCGCGTCTCGCGCAGCCGGATGTAGCCCTCAATGCGCGAACTGCCGCTATCGTGAATGGTGAGCGTATTGATCGCGGCGCGGAAGTGGTCCAGCAAGACTTTGCTCACTTCCGGCTCCGACAGATTCCGAAGGATGACGGGATCTTCGAGATCTACCGGGCTTTCGAAGAGATGATCGCGCAGGAACGTCTTTACCTTGGGATACAACTGGTCATACCCGCCCACCAACCGCAAATCCTTGAGTAACTGCCGGGCAAAGAATCCGACGACGGAGCGGTAATCGCCCGTACCGCTGCCATCGAGTTGAATGGTGTGATCGACCTCGGATTCGAGCATCGTCTTGAAGACGATTTCCCGAGTTTGCTCGGGCGTGAAGGGCTTCACCGCCAGCCGGGGATTACCGAAACCCGCCGGTTCCAATTCGCCCAAGTCCTTAAACTCACGGTTGAAGCGACGGGTAAGCCGGGGGAGAGCAATGTCCAGGGCTTCCAGGTCTTTTTCCGGATCCTCCTGGTCTACTTCCACTACCAGCGAATCCTGCCTCTCCCGCCCGGCCGCCCCGCCCATGGCGACCCGTTCAAACGTAACACCCTCGCTTTGGATCGACTCGACAAACTCCATAAAGGCCGGCGTCCCCATTACTGACACCGTCTCTCGCTGGCCACTGCCAAAGTACATGCGCCGCAAGCCGCGCCCGAGCGTCTGCTCCGGCAGAATATTGCTTTTCGCGGCGTAAGCCCGCAGGCCGACAATCACCGTCACGTTGCGCACGTCCCAGCCTTCCTTCAGCATCAACACCGACACAATGGCCTTGTATTCCGACTTCCACGTGTCGATTTCGTTCGATTGCTTGCGCAGAATTTCCAGTCCTTCCCTGTTCTTGCCGGCGGCTTCTGAAATCTCGCCGTTGGTTTTGGTATGGATCACCAGCACCGCACCCTGAAGCTCAGGGCAGATCTTTTCGAGATGCTCGCCCACCAGGTCGCAATTGCGGGTGTCATCCACCATCACGAAGAGGACCGCTTTCTTGCCCAGTTTCTGGTGTTCCGCATAGCTCTTGCGCCATTCCTCCACGCCCAATTGCAAATAGTCGGCGTATTTCTCGGTGATCAGCGGACTCTGGTTTTCCTGGAGCTTCGCCCGGCTGGCGGCATCGGGCAATACGGGATGTTTCACCACGTTTTGGGCGATGGCCTCCACCAGCGGATAGTCGCTCACCGTTTGCACAAAGATTGCGCCGTTGTTGTGGCGCGGCGTGGCCGTGACGTCGACTTGCAAGGCCAGCCGCAGGTCCTTTTGTAACAGCCGGTGGTGAATATCCTGAATGCAGCCGAACCAAGCCAGACGGCTATCGTGGATGTGATGCGCCTCGTCGTTGAATACGGCCAACTCGTCGATTTCGCGGACGATTTCGCCTAAGTCGAGGTTACTGTCGTTAGTTTTGCCGGCCGGTTTGGCCCCAAACGGTGCCAGGAAATAGTCGCGCAGATCGTCGTCTTCGAGTGACGGCTCCGGCACTTCGCCGAGGTAGAGGCGGTGAATGTTGGTGAGGAAGATGTTGCCCGTGGGGCGCACGATGCGGACATCGTCCTGAATGTGCAGCGCTACTTGGAAATCATCCCGCCAATTTTGCCCGGCGTGGCCGTTGTCCGGCAAGACGGGGTCGTTGAAGAAGATCCGCAGGCCGTCAAAGTCGGTTCGTAGCCGATCTAATACGATAATGTTGGGCGCGATCAGAAGAAAATTGCGCGCCAGCGCCGAGTTTGCCTCATAGAGCTTGTGGAAATAGCACCAGGCTATCAGCAGCGACAGCACCTTCGTCTTGCCTGCGCCGGTGGCCATCTTCACGACAAAGCGCGGCCAGTCCTCGTCGAACATGTTACTCGATACGGCACCGGAGGCGTCAAAACGAAGTAAGTCGAACTTATCGCGAGCGCCGCGTACGTCATAGAGCCAGATGACCGTTTCGACGGCTTCGCGCTGAGCGAAATAGTAGCGGAATTGCGTTTGCGCGCCGTCCGCTTGCTCGATCAGGTGATCCGTTTCAAACCACCAGGTAAGCAAGGCGCGCGACGTCGTCGAAGCTCCCGCATAACCTGCATCCCTCCAGGCTTTAACCTCTTCACGAACCGCTGCGACCAGTGGCGGAAGTAGCTTTTCGTAAGCAGTGCTGCGCAATTCTTCCGCCGCCGGGAACCAGCGAAGTTCCGGCGGAAGGATTTCATAAGGTGATGTTGGGAATTGTGGGTGTAGCGCCATTAGTTCCGTTACGAACCGAAGTTGTCATCCACCATTAGATAACATTCAGCCGGCCAGCTAGCCTGCCAATGAATCGATTCCAAACCCTGGGAAGTGCATACCATTCGAGCCGCGAACGAAGTGAGCGGGCCACGGCTGCCCATCGCCGTCGATCAAGCTGGCCGCACCAAGGCCAGCACGCCAGCATAGGAACGGCGAGCCTCGACATAAACGGCTCTGCTCGGAAGTCGTCGGGAATTCGATTCCCACCACTCCAGGTCCTCGTGGACTCCCGTCAAATCCAGGTCACCCGTATGGATCCGATAGATGACCGAGATCTCCGGGACCCGATACATGCGGGGGATATGCAGTTTCGTCGCCCTCGCTGGCTCATTGGAGATCACCGTCACGGCTCGCAGCTTCGGCGCTGGAGGCTCCAAGAAATCAAACGATGCCTGGCGCTGGCGAGTCATTTGCGTTTGAGACAGCGATATGGCCGCGTCGATCAGCAAGTGGGGTGCCGGGTGAAGCTTGACGCATGCGGAGGATGAGGCCAAGATACTTGCCTCGGGGAAGAGTTTGGCCCGAATCCGATTGATTTCCGCAACTGATAGTGGGTCCCTCAGTTCCGGGGCAAGAAAAAGAGGATAGAACCCAAAATGGCCTGCCAGCTTGTCGACCAGCACCTCTTCCGGATCCTTGGCGGTGCCGCCCCGGTGATTGCGATGGAACTTGATTCGCTCATCATCTGTCAAAATCAGCAAGTGTCCGAGTTCGTGCCACTTGGTGAAATAA
>JAYVRS010000281.1:0-7122 GCA_043776185.1 Bryobacteraceae bacterium
TGGAAGAGCAGGCCGCAGGCGAAGGCTCGGAGGGCGGCGGGGAAGAACGCCTGTTCGCGTCGAAGGATCGTCGTGAGACTCGAAAGCAGTCCGGCCGAGTAAAACACGACTGCAATGCGAAGCCAGAAGATGGACATTTCGAGCATGAACTGTTTCAGTATAACGGCTTAGCGGGAATCGAGGCGTTACGAAACCAACCGGCGGGTCTTGCGATCACCACCTTTGCGCCAACCCTCTCATGCAAGGTTCGTTTTGGGAACTGAGGAAAAGTCGCCCATGAGCTTTTGTTTTTGGGGCCACCGCCGATAGAGCAAGAGTGCTTAGGTTTGGGTCGAAGAATTCCGCGGTACTAAAGTCGGATGCCGCGTCCGACGAAGGAAAGAGGCGAGAGGTGACAGGACGAAAAGTTATGGCGAACCTGCGAATGAATCAAGTCCTGGATCCCAATCGGACAGGTCGCGAGGCGGCGGACCTCGATCGCAACCTGCGGACGCTGATTGTCGGGCAAGATGAAGCGATCCAGCAGATCGTCAATATCTATCAAATGCACCTCACGGGAATGAGCGCGCCGGGCCGCCCCGTCGGCAATTTTCTCTTCCTGGGGCCCACCGGCTCTGGCAAAACGCGAATTGTGGAAGCCACGGCCGAGAGTCTCGTGAAAAACTCCAAATCGGTCATCAAAATCGATTGTGCCGAGTTTCAGCACAGCCACGAAATCGCCAAGCTGATCGGTTCGCCTCCCGGCTATCTCGGGCACCGCGAAACGCATCCGTTGCTGAGCCAAGAGGTATTGAACCACCACCACACCGACACGATCAAGATCAGTTTCATCCTTTTCGACGAAATCGAAAAGGCTTCGGACGCGCTCTGGAACCTGCTGCTCGGGATCCTGGACAAGGCAACTTTGACGCTGGGTGACAACCGCAAAGTCGACTTTTCACGGGCCATGATCTTTATGACCTCCAATCTCGGCGTTACCGAAATGAACAATCTAGTCTCGCCGAAGCTGGGCTTCGCTCCGCTGGCGAACCATGCCAAAAACGCCGCTACCAGCGGCGACGCCACCAAGCTGAACGAGAAAGTGGCTAAGACCGGCGTGGACGCGGCGCGGCGCAAGTTTACGCCAGAATTTATCAACCGTCTCGACAAGATTGTGGTCTTCAAGGCGTTGGGTAACGAACAACTGGAGCGCATCCTCGATATCGAGTTGAGTTTCGTTCAGCAGCGCGTGTTTCTCTCGAATCCGGATCGGGCCTTTGTGTTTGTGGCGACGCAGTCGGCCAAGAATTTTCTGCTGGGCGACGGCACCGACCTGCGGTATGGCGCGCGGCATTTGAAGCGCTCCATTGAACGCAATCTGGTGCAGCCCCTCTCGAATCTCATCGCCACCGAACAGATCCGGGGCGGAGACTACATTCGGGTGGACGGTGCTGAAGCGGGCACGGAGCTCGTGTTCTCGAAGGAAGCTGAGGGGCTACCGATCAACGCAATGGTGGAACTGGTGGACCACCACGTCCCCAATACGCTTTCAGCGCTGGCCAACGCGGTGGGGTTTGAGAGCAGCCGCGTGGTGTCGGCGAGATCGAACCGCCGAACCTAATCGCTCGGCTAGTTTCCGCCCTTAAGACACTCGGCGATATCGGCTTCGGGAATCGTACCGGTCTTAATCATCTTCCAGTACGGCTCAGTGATGTCGACTGTCGTAGCGCCTTCGCCGATGGAGTAGCCGCCATCGAGCACCAGGCTAATCTGGCCGTCCATCATGCCGAAGACCTCAATGCCGGACCGGCACGTGGGCGAGCCAGACATGTTGGCGCTGGTGGCGATCAACGGTTGCGAGAGTGCTTCCAGCAGACGGGCCGCGACAATCGATTTTGAATGCCGTAGCGCCAAACGCCCCGTGTTGCCGGTGACCCGCAACGGTACGCGCGCCGCTGCGGGCACGATCAATGTCAACGGTCCCGGCCAGAAGCGGCGGGCCAGAAGTTGAAAACGCGTGGTGATCTCGGAGGTGAGGTCTTCGGCCATCAGGATGTCGCTTACCAGTAGGGGCAGGGAACGAGCCGGTTCACGGCCTTTGGCCTGAAACACTTTGCCGACGGCGGCCAGGTTGAACGGATCCGCTATGAGCGTATACAACGCATCGGTTGGGATGGCAACTACGCCCCCTTTGCGAATGACGGCAGCAGCCCGTTCAATCGCCTCAGCGGAGGGGTCTTCCTGTTTAATTTCAATTAGATCGGTAGGCACGCTAGTACGGGTAGAACCAAAATCTCAGAATGCCCCAGTCTACCGCACTTGCGTCGGGTAGCCTGTACAATTGAAAAGAAGGCCACTATGCACATTCGCGACATTTTCGCCCAAGACCGAACTACCTTGTCGTTTGAGTTCTTTCCGCCCAAAAACGAGGCCGACGCTAACCTCTTGTTTGAGAACATTACGCACCTCGAAGAGTTGCAGCCGTCGTTTGTCTCGGTAACGTATGGGGCCGGCGGATCGACACGCCAGTTGACCCATGATCTGGTGGCGCGCATCAATCAGACCACCACCCTGGCCGCCGTGCCCCATCTCACCTGCGTCTGCCACAAAGCCGGCGAGGTGGACGAGATTCTGTCCAACTACGCCAAGATTGGGGTCTCGAATATCCTGGCCTTGGGGGGCGATCCGCCCCGCAATCTGGTCGACTACAAACGCGAGGAAGACAGCTTTCAACATGCCGGGGACTTGGTCCGTTTCATTCGGAAGTTCAGCGAGAGTGGCCGCCACCCGGACTCGCGCGGATTTGGGATTGGCGTGGCCGGTTTTCCCGAAGGCCACCCGGGCACGCCCAACCGTTTGCTTGAAATCGATCGGCTCAAGGCCAAAGTGGACGAAGGGGCCGACTATATCGTCACCCAGCTATTCTTCGACAATCGCGACTTCTATGATTTCCGTGAGCGCTGCGAAATGGCCGGCATCCGCATCCCGATCATCGCGGGCATTATGCCAGTGGCGACCGTGGCGGGGCTGAAGCGCATGGCGGAACTGGCCTTGGGCGCGCGATTCCCGGCGGCACTGCTGCGGGCCGTCCAGCGTTGCGAGGGCGACGCGGAGAGCACCAAACGCGTCGGCATCCATTGGGCGACCGAGCAATGCCGTGACCTGCTGGACCATAACGTCGCCGGCATTCACTTTTACACCCTCAACAAGTCCGATGCCACGCGCCAGATCTATCAAAGCTTGGGTCTTCGCGATAGCTTGGCCGTCCGACGCCGGTAAACAACTTGACGCCTTGATGAATTCTTCGCCCCAGGCAAGTAAGATAGAAGGCAATGAAGATATCGCTGGCGCTGGCGGGGTTCACCCTGGCGCTTACCTCCGTGTCCGCGCAGTCAATTGGCATTGGCGTCAAAGCGGGAGTGCCGCTGACGGACGTCTTGAAGCCAGGGGCGATCACCCGGGCCCAGGTGGATACCACTCGGCTGACGATTGGCCCGGTGCTAGAGATTCGATTGCCTTTCGGGTTGGGTATTGAAATGGGTGCCCTTTACAAACGCTTCCATCAGACCGGCCAAACGGGGCCTCGAGACTTAACCGTCATCGATCAAAGCGGCAAGAGCTGGGAGTTCCCCGTGCTGGCCAAAGCGCGTCTGCCCGGCATCGGAGTGCGCCCTTATGTGGAGGGTGGCTTCAGCTATAACCGCTTGAGTGACGTCGTCAAACCCTTCCAAACGGCCATCAGCAATCCGAAAGACCTAGTCGCTGCCGTCGGGCGTCCGGGCTTCGTGATGGGTGCCGGGATTGAGATCGGCGCGCACAAGCTTCGGGTGGCACCTGGCCTACGCTGGACGCGCTACAACACCAGCACGATCATCCCTTCCGTGAACTCTATCGATTTTCTGGTCGGATTGATGTTTTGAAGATGCCTGAAATTCTCCCTTCCCTCCTGGCCGCCGACTTTGGACACCTGGCCGATCAGATTGCTCTGGTGGAAGCCGCTGGCGCCACGATGCTGCACCTGGACGTCATGGACGGTCACTTTGTCCCCAACATCAGCTTCGGCCTGCCGGTCGTCAGTGCCGTTCGCCAGCTTTCGCGCTCGGTGCTCGACGTGCACCTGATGATCACGCAGCCGGACCACTACTTGGCCGCGTTTCGCGACGCGGGCGCCGATCAGATCTCGGTCCACCAGGAGGCTTGCCCTCACCTCGACCGCACTTTGAACGAAATCCGGCGTTTGGGGGCCAAGGCCGGTGTGGTGCTGAATCCAGCGACTTCGTTAGCGACCATTGAGCACGTCCTCGAAGTGGCCGATTACGTGCTCCTAATGAGTGTGAATCCTGGTTTGGGGGGGCAGCGGTTTATCCCCTACGTGCTGGACAAAGTCCGGGCGCTCAAACTGGCCAGGACCAACCGAGGGCTCGACTTTAGGATTGAGATAGATGGCGGGATTACGGTGGCCAATGTCGCCGAAGTGGTGGAAGCTGGCGTCGATTGGCTGGTGGCCGGTTCCAGCGTGTTTGCCAGTGCCGATCCGGCGGCAACCGTGCGAAAACTGCAACAGCTGGCCGCCGCTTCCAGCGGCCAGTTGCGGGCGTAAGCCGTGAATCTTCGCCACTCCGCCGCAATCGACCATGTAGAATTAAGAGGTTTGATTACTATGCGCCATATCGCCATTCTGCTCTGTGTCAGCCTTGCGCTGCTTTCGGGCTGCCGTAAGAAAAAGTACGAGAATCCGATCACCAAGGATACGCAACAGCCCGACAAGGTGCTGTTCGACAAGTCCGTGGCCGACATCGAGCGGGGGCGCTATGAGGTGGCGCGGCTGACGCTGCAAACCCTTATCAATACATACGACACCAGCGAGTATCTCGCCAAAGCCAAGCTGGCCATCGCCGATAGCTGGTTCCGGGAGGGCGGGTCAAACGGTATGGCGCAAGCTGAAGCCGAGTACAAGGACTTCATTCTGTTCTACCCGACGATGGAAGAGTCGGCCGAGAGCCAGGAAAAGATCTGCATGATCCACTACAAGCAGATGCAGAAGCCGGATCGGGACATCAACCAAGCCATGCGCGCCGAAGAAGAATGCAAGCAGATGCTCACGCAATTCCCCAACTCCAAGTTTGCGCCGCAGGTGGGGCAACTCCTGCGCAATATTCAGGAGGCGATCGCCGAAGGCGAGTATCGCGTCGGCTCGTTTTATCACAAAAAGGGCAGCTTTCCGGCCGCCGCCAATCGCTTGCAGACCCTTACCGATCATTACCCGATTTACAGTCAAGCCGACGAGGCGCTCTGGCAATTGGGCGATGCCTACAGCAAGATGGGCAATCGCTTTCGAGAGCGCGCTGGCCAAGCCTATTCGCGCATCGTGAAGGAATACCCCCTCAGCGCCCGGGCCGACGACGCCAAGCAGATACTCAAGACTATGGAAATGCCGGTGCCCGAGGCCGACCCCGTCGCGACCGCCAGGATGAAGTACGAGCTCGAGAATCGCACGAAGCCGGGCATCATGGACCGCACGCTCGGCTTTATGAAAACCGGTCCTGATTTGCGGACGGCCGCGAAGAGCGGTTCTCCGTCCATGACGCCCATGCGGCCCGCGATTCCGGTCAGTGTGCCCGTAGTGGCTGGGGCCGCCGTCGGTGGCACCACCGACGTCACCGTGCAGCAGGTGGGCAATACCAGCGCGCTCGACACCAAACCCGACGCGCGCCAGATTCAGCCGACTGCTCCAGCTGCCACGAATTCCGACGGAACGCCCACCGTCGCCGCCCCGGCTGTAGTGAACGAGCCGCTGCCCGTCAACCGCCAAGCGCCCGTGGGCAAGAGTAAGAAGGCGCCCAAGACGCCCAAAGTTCCGAAAAAGAAATAACCATGGCGCGAGTGCTCCTAGCCGACGATAGCCCGCACGCCCAACGCATGGGCGAGCGCATTCTCCGCGAGGGCGGCCACGAAGTAACGGCCGCCATGGATGGGGAACGCGCCTTGATGCGGCTGTCCGAGGTGGACCCCGACGTGGTGGTGGTGGACGCTTTTCTGCCCTACCGCGACGGCTATGAGCTCTGCGATTTTATCAAGTCGCACCCTCGTTTTCGGCATGTGCGGGTGGTGCTGACGGCCGGTTTACTCGAGCCCCTGGACGAGCAACGTGCCCGCCAAGTAAGCTGTGACGCCATTCTCAAGAAGCCGTTCGAAGCCTCGGTGGTGGTGGAGACTCTACGCCCTCTCTTTGAGCGGGCCCGGCGTGATCGTGAGGCCTTCGGCTTAGTGCCGCCGGTGAGCCTGATTCCGGTCGAGCCCCATTTTGAGCCGGAAAGCCTTGACCTCGACGATGACCATCATGACCTGACTGAGGATGACGATGAGCCCACGCTCGACACGGTGATCCCGGCGAGTCCGCCGGCACCCTGGATGGCCCCGGTAACCATGTTCCCCCTCAGCGGCACCAGCGCGGCGGCGGCTCCCGCCCTCATGACGGCCCCCATTCCCGTATTGATACCAGCGGAGCCCACCTTCTTGTCGCGGCCAGTCCCGATGCCGGTAATGCCGCCACCCGCGCTGAGCCTTGTGCCGGACGAGCCTGCCGTCGAAGCAGCGCATGATGGCGATCCAGAATTAGTGCGCGCGGCTGTCACCTTGGCGCTCGATGCCGCTATGCCCGCCCTCATCGACGAACTCACCAAGCGCGTTCTCCTCGCGCTCAATCCCAATCCGTTCAATGGAAAGTCCTCAAAGTAACCATGGCTGACAATAGTTTTGACGTTGTTTCCAAAGTAGAGATGCCGGAAGTGGTGAATGCCATTCAGCAGGCCCAAAAAGAAATCATCACTCGTTATGACCTGAAGGACTCGAAGTCCACCATTGAGCTGAACGAGAAGGACATGAAGATCCTGCTCGCCAGCAGTGATGACTTCAAAGTAAAGGCCGTCATCGACATCCTGCAAAGCAAGCTGGTGAAGCGCGGCGTGCCCATCAAGAACCTGGAGTTCGGCAAGGTGGAACCGGCCTCCGGCCAGTCCGTGCGCCAGGAGGTAAAGCTGGTGCAAGGCATTCCCATGGAAAAGGCGAAGGATGTCGTGCGCGCCATCAAGGACAGCAAATTGAAGGTGCAAGCGGCGATCATGGGCGACTACGTTCGCGTCA
>JAYVRS010000282.1:0-2199 GCA_043776185.1 Bryobacteraceae bacterium
GGGTTGCGGGGAACGGCACGCAGCTGCATCTTTATCAACCTGAACGGCGCGCCAAGCCATTTGGACCTCTTCAATCCGCAGGATGGCCCCTGGAACGCGCGGGACGCCGACTTACGCCAACATGCCGGCGGCATGGTGCTCTCGAATAGGTTCTTTCCCAACCTGAGCAAGATCACCAGCGACTTACTCACCTTGCGCTCGGTGCAGAGCTGGGAGAACGCGCATGAGCGCGGCCAGTTCTACATGCAGACCGCCCATACGCAGAACCCGGCCTTCGCCGGCGAGACGCCGCACATCGGGGCGGTGATCTCGCGCGAGAAGGGTGCCAACGGATTGCTGCCGCCGTTCATGTCCTTTAACCAAGGCAACCTGCAGGGCGCCACCTTTCTCGGCGGACGCTTCCAGCCCATGATGCCGCCGGCGCAGAGGGCGGGCATCTCCACGCTGTCGCATAACTTCTTCGGCACCGTGGATCAGAGCCGTACCCGGTTCGATCGCCGCTTTAAGTTACTCGAAAATCTGGACTCGCCGTTGCGGGAAGCGCCTTATAACCAAGGCATGGCCGACTATGCCAGCTTCTATTCGCAAGCGCGACGTATGATGTACAACGACGCCGTCGACCAGATCTTTCAATACGGAGCCGTCGACGAAGGCCGCTATGGCAACACCACCATCGGCCGCAGCTTGATCATTGCCCGCAACGCGGTGAACGCCAACAACGGCGCGGTCTTTATCAACTGCACCATGGGCGGCTGGGACTTACACGACACCATGTTCGACCTAGGGCGCGGCGGCAATTTCTATCAGCTCACCGGCGAACTCGACCGCGCCGTGGGCGCCTTGGTTGAGGATCTTCGCTCCAGCGGCAACCTCGCCTCGACCCTCATTGTGATGATGGGCGAGTTTGGCCGAACGCCGGGTAACCTGAATTCGCGCGGCGGCCGCGATCACTTTAAGGACGCCATGTGCGCCGCGATGATCGGCGGGGGAGTAAAGGGTGGCCGGGCTCTCGGCAAAACCGATGGCACCGGCAGCCGCATCACCGACCCGGGCTGGAGCCAGGACCGGCCAATTTACACCGAAGATATCGCCACCACCATTTACTCCGCGCTCGGCATTGATTACAACAAAGCGATCGCCGATACGCCCTCTGGCCGGCGTTTCCAATACATTCCCGGCGCCGAGGACGGGCGCTATCAGCCCGTTGAAGAGGTCTGGGGTTAATGATCGACTACTTACTAGCCCACGGCGTTAGCCGTGGGGCACGAGCCGTTCTAGAATGCACCCCACGGCTTACGCCGTGGGCTAGTAGGGCGCTAGTCTTACTGAGCGTTGTTACTGCCGCGATAAATGCACAGGGAGTGAATCCCGGATCCATCCAGATTGTGGCTGACTCTGACCAGGTGCTAGTTGGCCGCACCTTGCAACTGCGAGCGATTGTGCGCGACGCGCAGGGCAATCCCCGCTCCGGCGATGTGGTCTCCTGGAGCGTCAACAATCGCACCTACGGAGATGTAACTGCCCAGGGAGAACTGCGGGCAATCAACGTGGGCATTGTGCGCGTGGCGGCCCAAGTGGGCACGGTACGGGTGGAGACGCCCGTGCAAACCATGCCGCTCGAAATCAAGATTTCGCCAGACGCGATGACCATGGAAACCGGCGCAACGCAGCAGTTTCGCGTAACTGCCCTGGACGCCGACGGCAAAGCCATCAACGGCGTGAACTTCGCCTGGTCGGTAACCAATAAGAACGCCGGTGGCACTTCTTTGATCGCCGTCACCACCGCCGGTATGGTAACTGCCCGCTCTGAGGGCGGGGCGGTGGTGCGGGCCATTTACACTTACAACGAAAACGTCACCGGCATGCAGCGCCAATGGATTGTGACGGCTCCGATTGACGTGTCGATGCCGCGCACTTATGAGCTCACCAAGGTGCTCAATACTCGCGAGAAGATGCAGCGCTCGTTTGAACTGCGCGCGCGTCCGTCGATGCTGTGGGGAACCGACGACGGCCAGTTATTCTTCAACGCGACGCTCGACGGCTTGTCGAATGGATTGGTCCACTGGAACTACGGTGATTGGAAGATGGTGTCGGCGGGCGGCACGGCTCGCTTTACCGGCGGCAGCTTCGTGCAGGATTTCCGCATACATTCGATTCTGTCGACCGGGCAGATTATGGCCCTCGAAGAGACCAACGGCA
>JAYVRS010000283.1:0-2198 GCA_043776185.1 Bryobacteraceae bacterium
CTCCGGACCGTACGTGGTGACGACATAGCGCCCCAGTTGCCTGGTGCGTGGGTTCGGCATGACCAATCCTTTCGTTAAGAATTTGGTTATGAAAGAATATGGCAGTATCCTTTTGTAACTAAAATTCTAAAGAAAGGATACGCTAAAATATTTCGATTAGCAATATAGTTATAAAAGGATATGGCTATATTCTTTCGTGACTGAAATCCTTATGAAAGGATCTTTGCTAACGCCGCAATACGGATCGGCTGGGGTCCAGACTCACCTTTGCGGCCAGCGCCGGCAGCTTGACAGTGAACTCCACTGGTTCCGACGACGTTCGCACCCAATGCGTCATCGTCTTCCCGTTGCGTAGCTGGATTTCGATGGGCACGTCGACGCTAAAGTCTTCTTCTGCATCAGTTTGCCGTACGGTACCTGTCAAGACCAAGCCTTTTGCCGAATGGGTGAGTTGCAGGGTCGGCAAACCGGTTCCGTAAACCCAGCTCTCGAAAAAGGGGCCGAGCGCCTTTTTCCCGCCCTCCCCCATTTGCTCGATCGCCAGCCGCTCGACATCATCGGTCGAGACGGGCGTCAGGTGGAAGCGCCGCTCCAGCTCAGCCAACAGCTTCATGAAAGCCGCATCGCCCATGCGCCGCCGCAGCATGTGGAAAATCCACGCCCCCTTCTCATAGGTGATCGCCTGCCAAGCGCTGGGCGACTGAGAGTTCTGCAACCGGAAGCCCCAAACGATGGGGCCGGTGGATTCCACGGTCTCACCCTTCTCGTTGACTTTCAACAGGCGTTCGCGAAAGCTATCGAGCACTTGGTCGACGGCTTTGGCGTTGCGCTTCTTCTCGAGGTACAGCATGGCCGAGTAGTTGGCCAGGGCTTCCATCATCCATTCGTCCTCCGGCCTGGCCGGGGTGACGGAGTTGCCCCACCACTGGTGGGCGATTTCGTGAGCTTGCAGCAGTTCGTTAAAGAACGGCCCGACGTCCACTGCCCGGCGTTCGTCGAGATAGTTGAGCGTCGAAAGGTAGATGAGTCCTGGGAAGCCCTGGCCAAAGCGGCCGGGGATGGGCGTCACGTTGAGGCTCAACAGGGGCGGCGGACCGAAGCGATTCCCCATGAATTCTAAGGCATCCATCAGCTCGCCACTCATCAGGCTGAGCCGGTCGAGTGGGCTGGGCTGGGCCGTAGCCATGGGCATGTCGAGTGGCCGGCGGGGGCGGCCGCCGAACTGGGGCGACATGGCGGGCGGCATCGGCACCGGCTGCGGCACCAGGTTCGACTCCAGTTTTTGATTGGCATAAACATCCAGCCGGTAAAGGCCTCGCGACTGCCGATTGCGGGCAAACTTGCCCAGGTTAAAGCCCAGCAGTCTTACCGGCGAGGCCGTCTTCCAGCGATCCACGCGCTGGTCGCCTTCCACTTTCGACTCCACCAGATCCCCGGCCGAGACCAGCGTCAGGGCGGCGGGATAGCGAAACGTCGCTTCGTGGCGGGCGAACTGTAAGCCGCGCTGGGGATACCAATTCGTGCGGGCCGCCATAAAATAGACGCCGTTTCCGGCCTCACGAATCACTTCGCCCTCTTGCTCAAACTCCAGCTCGTAGGCGCGCCCGGCCTCAAGAGGCGCGCGCGGAATCACGAGGAATGTCTCATTCTGCTCGCTGCGAAAGAGCCCCGAACGTAGACTCTCGCGCTGGAAGAACTCGACTGGCTCGCCATTCACGCGCACCTTCTGGATGCGCATACGGGGCGAGATGTCGAAGGGAATCGTTACTTCTGTGGTCTCGCGAGGGGTGACCGTCAGATGGCTGACCACCCGAGTCTTGAGGTCGGGGGCGACGCGCACGTCCAGACGCACGGCATCGATTCGGACGCCCGAAGCCTGGGCCGGGCCTTGTAATTGTCGGCGGCTCTTTCCGGTAAAGCTGCACCAGATGTCGAAGAAGCGGCCGGTCTCACGCGTCACGAATTGTCCCAGCACCACTCGGGTCTGATCGCGGCCGTCGACGAGTAAATCAAAATTGCCGTGAGCGCTGCCGGAAAGGATGGAGTAATACAGCCCGCGATCTGCGGAACGTGGACTCAATAGATCCTGCACCAAACGCAATTCCAGGCTCTCGGCCACATTGCGTAAAGCCCCTTCGTACCGTTGCCGCAGCACCAGCCCCATCTCTACGGAGGGCTTCACCCCGCCGGGACTCGCC
>JAYVRS010000284.1:0-2195 GCA_043776185.1 Bryobacteraceae bacterium
TGGCTAATCACTTACCAGACGGGCCCGCTGGCGAGCACGGCGAAATTGGCTAAACCGAATTGGCGAAAGGTAATCCGGCAGCGCGGCTGTTGGAGCCTCATTTTGGCGCGTTTTCTGACGGATCCGGTAATTTATTTTGTTAGTTTCTGGCTGCCTGAGTATCTTCGCAAGGAGCGCGGGTTTGACCTATCGATGGTAGCCCACTACGCATGGGTGCCCTTCGTTTTCGGCGATATCGGATACTTATTCGGTGGGTGGTTGGGGGGCAAGCTAATTGACCGGGGCTGGAGCCTGCCGAGCGCACGCAAAGCGGTGCTCTGGCTGGGTGCGGGGTTCATGCCCCCGGCAGTATTGGCTCCTTGGTTACCCGAAGCGTGGATGGCTATCGCGGTGACGTGCTCTGCCCTATTTGGACACGCACTGTGGGTCTCGAATTTACTAACCATCCCGACGGATCTCTTCGACGACCATGAAGTGGGGACCGCTAGTGGACTTACTGGCATGGGTGGGGCGCTGGGAGGAATGTTGGCCAACTTAGGAACGGGATATGTCGTTCGCCAATTCTCCTATGCGCCGATTTTCGTGATCGCGGGAGTGGTACACCCAATCGCGGCAGGCCTGGTGACGTGGTTACTTCCGAATCGTTATTTTTCCAAGGGCCCTGAGTAACGGCCCATGATTAGCGAGTGAACTTGGTCGCCTGTTTGCGGGCGTGGCGAGCGAGAGCCAGTTGAATTAGCCGGTCGACCAAGTCACGGAAAGCGATGCCATCGTGTTCTAACATGCGGGGGAACATGCTGATGGACGTAAATCCGGGAATCGTATTTACTTCGTTGATGTAGAGCTGGCCGGAGCCACGATCCATCAGGAAGTCCACGCGGGCCATGCCTTCGCAACCAAGGGCTTGGTAAGCTTCGACAGCGATGCGGCGCACGTCGGCAATCTCCTCGCGCGTGAGGTTGGCGGGTAATAGAGTCTTGGCTTGGTCGAGTAAGTACTTGTCTTCGTAGTCGTAAAATTCGCGCGAAGGTACGATCTCGCAAGGGGTACTCGCAATCGGTTTCTCGTTGCCGATGACCGAGCATTCCAGTTCCTGCCCGACGATGGTGCGCTCGACGATGATCTTATGGTCGTACTGCGCAGCCAACTGTAAGGCCACGCGCAATTCGTCAAGATTGTTGACCTTGGAGATACCGACGGAAGAGCCCAGATTGGCGGGCTTAACGAAGAGCGGGAAGTCCAGGCGTTCGGCGATCGCTTCCGGATAGATTTGATCGCGATAAACGGTGACCCAGTCCACCACGGGAAGCGAGCGTTCGCGGCAGACACGCTTCATGACTTCTTTGTCCATGCAGAGCGAGGAAGCGAGCACTCCGGGGCCGACATAGGCCAGGTCCGCTAACTCCAGCAGGCCTTGGACGGTGCCGTCCTCGCCAAAAGTGCCATGGAGCACGGGAAATACTACATCGATGCCGGGGTTAGAACCGGGCTCGGGGACGATAGGGCCGGGTTGCCATTTTCCCTGACGAGTAATGAGATAAGGAACTAACTCGTACTTACTCGGCCAACTCTCCAGGGCATTAGTAATGGCTTCAGCGGAGCGCAAAGAAACATCATGCTCTCCACTGCGGCCGCCCGAGATCACAGCAACGCGGGTCTTCATAGGATTCGCTTCCCCATGGCGGAGAGTACTAATTCCACCGCCAACGCGGCGGTCTGATTGGCAATATCCAAAACCGGGTTAACCTCCACTACTTCCATTGAGACTAGGTGGCCAGTATCATGCAATAACTCCATGGCCAGATGGGCTTCGCGGTAATTCAGGCCGCCGCGGACCGGCGTGCCGACGCCGGGCGCTTCCACCGGATCGAGGGCGTCCATGTCGAGCGAGAGATGCAGTCCGGCGGTTCCGTCGCTGGCCACGCGAATCGCATCCTGCATCACGGCGCGCATGCCACGCTCATCGATTTCGCGCATCGTATAAACGTGGATACCGGCGGCGCGAATATTATGGGCCTCATGGCGATCAATATCGCGAATGCCCACCAGGGCCACATTCTTCGTGGCGATCATCGGGGAGAAGCCGCGTAAGTGGGTCAGTTCCCTCGGACCCTGTCCGATGATGCTCGAAAGAGGCATGCCATGGACGTTGCCGGACGGGCTTGATTCGGGGGTGTTGAAGTCGCCGTGCGCGT
>JAYVRS010000285.1:0-7100 GCA_043776185.1 Bryobacteraceae bacterium
TAGTAGCGTCAAGATCTCCACCCCCATCACCTCCGACCGCTTGGGCAACATCTTCTTCGGCTATACGGTGGTCGGCTCGAATCCGCTCAACCTCGAAAGTGGCATTGCCAAGATCAGTTACAACGGCATCGGTACCATGATCACTGCCAAGGCGGCTGCCGGTGGCGACGTGGCCATCGACCGCGTCGCCCTCAACTCCGCGCCCGCGCTGAGCAACGACCACCGAACGCTCTACTACGCCGTCGCCACCGGATCGTTTAGCAGTGGCTATCTCGTCTCAGTCGATAGCCGCACCCTGGCCCCTATCGCTCGCGTCCGCCTCAAAGACCCTCTCTCCGGCACCGACGCGCTAGTGTTGAGCGACGGCACGTCTTCGCCCACCGTGGGCCCCGATGGCGACGTCTATTTTGGGGTCCTCGAAAATCCTCTATTCAGCAATCGCTTCCGGGGCTGGCTCCTGCACTTCGACAGTACGCTCGCCCAGACCAAGACGCCCGGCGGATTCGGTTGGGATGATACCGCTTCCGTGGTTCCCGCGAAACTCGTGCCCACTTACTCGGGGTCATCCGCTTATCTGCTGTTGACGAAATACAATAACTACTCGAGTACCGGGGGCGACGGCATTAACAAAATTGCTATCCTCGATCCCAACGTCGCCGCTCTTGATCCGGTCTCCGGAGCGATGGTGATGAAGGAAATTCTTACCGTTGCCGGACTTACTCCTGACCCGGTCTTGCCCGCCGTTCGCGAATGGTGCATCAATACCGCCGCCATCGACCCCTTCACCAAGTCCGCGTTAGTCAACAGCGAAGATGGCAAGCTCTACCGCTGGGATTTCGCGACGAACACGCTCATCCAACCGGTCGTTCTCACCGCCGGCGTCGGCGAAGCCTACACGCCAACCATCGTCGGCGTCGACGGCACCGTCTACGCCATCAACAACGCCATTCTCTTCGCGGTAGGGAACTAACGCCACATGAAGCGCCTCATTCTTTCCGTCTTCTTGCTCTCCGCGCTGCCCGCCTCGCCCGCGCTGCTGCTTACTCTGACTCCCCCGGCGCAAAACGGCCAGCCCGGCGACACTATTATTTTCGGCGGCACGTTGGAGAATACCGGATTAGCCGATCTATTCCTCAACGACTTGGCCATCGCCTTTACCCCGCCCGCGGGCACTTACCTCATCGAAGACCACAATTTTTTCTTCGCCAATGTCCCAGGCGTCCTGCTTCCGGGTGAGAGCTACACCGGCCCCATCTTCCGCTTGCTGATCGCGGCCAATACGCCGCTCGGCACCTATGCCGGATTGGCCGCCCTGCAAGGCGGTGCCGAGCCGAACGCGCTCGATCAGTTGGCCAACGGCAGCTTCACTGTCACCGTCGTGCCGGAGCCAGCCACGCTTGCCCTGATCGCCAGCGCCCTGGCAACCCTTGCCGCCCGGCGCGCTATGGGCCGGTAATCGCCGCCACCACCATTTGCAACGCCTTGCCGGTCGCATCCCCGATCGTCTTCGGGTCTCCGGGCTTCCAATTCACCCGCGATCCGTCGTAGGTATACTTCACCGGTAAGCGCGTCAGCGCCGGGTCGTACTGCCCCTCGTTACCGCCCAACTTATAAACCACTAGGTCCAGCGAAGGTACCACGTAGATCGCGTAGCCGCCTGACCCGCCCTTCCAGAAAGCATCGCGGGGCACGTTGGCCAAGTTACTATTCTCGTTCACGTTGAAATTGAAGCTATGTTGATAGTGCGGGTTATACTTCACCATGCGGCCACACATCCGCGCGAACTCGGCGGGCAGAATCTGCTCTTTATCCCACTTACCTTCGTGCAGCATCAAGTAACCAAAACGCAACATATCGGTGGAGCGCACGGCAATGCTGCCGCCTCCCGGCGTATGTAACATCCGCCCATTGGCATCGATACCGCCCTTCAACTTAGGGCGGTACATCGCATAGCCCCACGTACCGAAACCCAAGGGCTTGGTGAGCCGTAGCCGCAGGTAGTCTTCCATCTCCATGCCCGTCAACTTCCTGACGATCATGGCCGGTAAGTGGCTCGACGAAGTCGTGTAGGAGTAACAGTCGCCGGGCGCGCACCACAGCGACTGTTTCATCGCGAAGTCATCGGTGGTCGAGTAAGGGCCGTTGTCTTCTGTCGGATTCTCCCAGGTTTGCCGGACGCCCTTCACATACACCGGATTGGTGCCGCGAATACCGCCGGCCATCGAGAGTAACTGGCCCAACGAGATACTCGCCTTCCGTGGATCGTCCACCGGAAAGTATTCGGCCGGTAGAAAGGCGGGAGTAAACACTTTCTGGTCCAGACCGTCCGGAATCAGCGCGGCCTTTTCCTTCAGCATCATCCCCACCGCCACGCTGGTAAAGGCCTTCCCGCACGAGGCCAATTCCGGTAACGCCTCCCGATGGCCGCGCCCGAAATACCGCTCGTAAACCAAGTGCCCATGGCGCACCACCAGCAGCCCACCGTGTTGGCTGGTTTGCTGAACGTAGTCGAACGCCGCATCCAACTTCGCGACGTCGAGGCCAGCCGATTGCTTAATCCTGGCCGGATCTTTCAGCGTTCGCCACCCCCCCTGGGTATCGGGTGGCGGAAAGTAGTCAGCGGCATCAGCAGCCAGAGCCGTCAGCAGCAAAGCGAAACAAAGAGTGTGAGTCAGCACGCTCAACATCGTACATGACTCCGCTGGGGTCTACCGCAACGAATCGGTATCCAGCTTGGCCACCGCACGCAGACGCGGCCCCAGCGCTTGGGCGGCCTCCGGAAGATCGGAGAACTTGAGGACATTCGGGATCCAGTCAGCCATGGGTTGCTGATACTCCTCGGCGGCGGCGATGGCGCGGAAGGACGGCACCGGGCCCGCAATCGTCAAACGCTGAATGGTCGGGTCCAGCACGGTGGCCAGCAGCGCCGAAGGAATCAGCCAGCCTGACGCGGCTATTTCCACGCTGAGCCCGCGGGCCTTTAATGCTGTTACCACGGCCAAGATATCGGTGATGCGCTGCCCGATCAGCGGCCGGCCTAACATCAGGCAACCCCAAGCCCAGAACTCTTCCTCAAAGTGCGAGATCGCGTAAGCCGCGGCTCCCCGCCCCAGGGCTGGCCGTAAGTCATAAAGTCCGCGCACGTCCATCGCGCAAGCCGCGATGCCGCCCAGCGCCAAGCGATGATACAAGTTGCCCTCCTGCCAACGCGTCGACTTACCCGCATCTTCGAGTAGCAAGATACAGTGCTTCGCGTTCGCGGGCGAATACAACCAAGCCGGCACATGCACTTCTAATTCACTTTGCACCTCCACGCCTTCAATGGTCACCGCACCAAAGCGGGTCTGGCCAATCACCTTAAGCCGCGCCGCCGGACGTAACTCCGCGCCAGTCAGCTTCGCCCAATCCGTTGGCTGCTGACGCGGCGCAGGAATTAACTGGCGCGGCGTCTGGCTCGCGAAGTCACGCACCGCGTTCCCCGTGCGGCCGCACCAAAGCATCTCATCGGGTTCCGGCGAGACTAAAGGTTCGCTCTCAATGCGGCGCGACGAGCCCTTCAACCAACGTTCGAACCATTGATAGATCTCGATGCGCAACGGCTCACTAAGACTATGCGGCAAAGGAGTCTCCACCCAACGCAAGCGCTCCGGCGATTGCCCCATCGCCGCATAGACTTTCTGCAGACGCGCAAACTCTTGCCGGCCGTCCACTAAGTAGTTCGGCGAGTAAGTGCCTTGGAAGTCGCGGCCACTCATCACAAACGCCACCGGCTTGGGCGCCAGCGGATAGAGCGTGTCCCAACGATCGAACCCCACCACGCCGCCGCCCACAAAGTTCTGCTCGGCGTCGTCCACCGATCCGGGCGCGATAAAGTCCTGGCAGGCGTGGTTCTCGGTGTTGCCGCAGGAGATGGCTGCGCAGGCCAGCCGATCGTCCACCGCACCCAGCATCATGGTCAGTGTGCCGCCACCCGAGGTGCCGGTGGAAGCCAATCGCCGCGGGTCCACCGACGGATGCGCCGCCAGCACGTCCAGGCTGCGCACGGCGTCCCAGGTCTGCAACTGAGTCGAGGTGAGCCCGGCCAGCAGCAACTGGCGGCCAGGAAGCGTGTGCTCTTCGTCCGCCGAATCGAGGCGCGTCAAAGTGCCATTCGGACGGGGATAATAGGTGCGCTCGCCCTGTCCCATCGGGTCGAAGGCCAGCACGACGTAGCCGAGTCGCGCCAAGCCCTGGCAACACTTCTGATACGGTTCGGCCGCTTTGCCATTGAGACTGTGCCCCATCTGGAACAGCACGCCAGGGAAGCGGCCGCTGCCATCCGGAATGTACAGGTTCCCCGTGATCACCAAGCCCGGCTGGCTCTCGTAGATGATCTTCTCCACGCGGTAGCCATCGCGCCGAAATTCGCCCACGGTGCGCAGATTGAGCGGCGTTCGCGGTGGCTCGCCGCCGGTGAGCTTCCAAAAGGTCTCACGCACCCAAACTTGGCGCACCCGCACTGCCGCCGGCGTCGTCAGCGCGTCGAGCGCCTGTTGCCGGCGCACGTAGGACGCCTTGGCCAACCGGGTAAGGTAGTCGGGCAGAGCGCGTGAGTAGGCGCGATAGTGAATCTGTTGCGGAGCCAAAGCCAAAGCCAACACGTCGCGTCGGGTCATCTTGGTACTGTATCAGCCTTCTGGAATCAACAACTTCCCTAGCCCAGGTGGCAAAGCCTCCCAGAACCCGCTATTCTAGGAGGCGAGTCATTTTTTAAGAGGTTGCTATGAATCACACCGCGCTCATGAAAGTCTTCGAAACTAAGAAGCGCACTGACATCCCCGCCATTCGCATTGGCGACACCCTTCGCGTGCAGGTTCGCATTCGTGAAGGCGAAAAAGAACGCTTGCAGGCGTTCGAAGGTACTTTGATCGCGCAGCAGGGTTCGCAGTTGGGCGAGACGATCACCATCCGCAAGATCAGCTTTGGTCATGGCGTTGAGAGAATCTTCCCGCTGCACGCCCCCATCCTCGACCGGATTGAGATCGTCCGCACGGGCCGCGTCCGCCGGGCCAAGCTTTATTACTTGCGTGCCCTGCGTGGCAAGGCCGCCCGTCTTCGCGAGCGCGAGCAGTAAGCTACTTCAGGATTCTCTCAACTGCGCGCCACCTGCCACAGTGCGTTTGAGCGTCGAGCCCGGCAACGCGGCTTTATGCACATCGCTGGTGTGGACGAGGTGGGGCGCGGTTGTCTGTTTGGGCCCGTGGTGGCTGCGGCGGTCATTCTGCCGGCGCACCATGGCATTCGGGGTTTGAACGATAGCAAGCTGCTGGATGCCGCCGAGCGGGAACGCTTGGACGTGCTCATCCGGCAGCGAGCGACAGCCTGGGCCATTGGGCGCGGCGAAGTGAACGAAATCGACCAAATCAACATCCTCCAAGCTAGCCGTCTGGCGATGCGACGGGCCGTCGAGGCTCTCTCCACCCGGCCCCACCTGCTATTGGTGGATGCGGTCACCGTCGAGTTGGAGATTCCCCAGAAGGCTCTAATTAAAGGCGATGCGCGATCGCATTCCATCGCCGCCGCCTCCATTGTCGCCAAGGTCTTTCGCGATCGGTTGCTGCAGGAATGGGATCTTGAATATCCCGCTTACGGCTTGGGACGCAACAAAGGCTACGGCACCCCGGAGCATAAGGCGGCCCTTGAGCGCTGGGGCCCCACTTCCCTGCACCGCCGGAGCTTTGCCCCCGTTCGCCAACTGGAACTGTTTGCTTTAGGAGCCGCCGGTTGAGCGAAACGCCTCCCCCTTACCGCTGGTACCACAAGGTGATCGCCCTGCTGAGCGCCGTGCTCATCATGGAGATTGGGATCTTCCTGCTGGTATACCCGTGGTTCGACCAGTGGAATTTCTCCTATTTCAGTTACATCTCTCCCCGATGGGATCGCATTTGGGACAGTGCCTATTTCCGCGGCGCGGTAAGCGGTTTAGGCTTAGTGAATATCTACATCGCGTTCTCCGAAGTGTTAGGCTTGCGACGGTTCTCGCAACCCCATCCGGACGAGAACAAAACGGAGCCCCCGCCACTGTAGAGCGGGCGTTCTAAAATGAAAACGGAACAGGCGGCACACAAAGTGGAAGAAACGAAAACAGTATCCAAGCCCACCAACGCGATTTGGGACTTCTTATTCCGGCGCAAAGCCTCGCCTCAGGAGCCGCCGCGCGGCACCATCGCCGAATGGACCGTCACCATTATCCTGTTGCTCTTCGGCACCACCACGCTCGTCCAGGCCTTCGTCATTCCCACCGGCTCCATGGAAGACACCCTGCTGATTGGCGACCATCTCCTGGTCGACAAGCTCGCCTACGCCCCCGGCGGACCGGTCAGCAAGTATCTGCTGCCCTATTCGCCCGTCAACCGCGGCGACATCATCGTCTTTCGCTTCCCCGAAGATATCCGCCAAACCTTCGTGAAACGCGTGATTGGCGTGCCCGGCGACCGCATCCACATCGAGAACAAGCAAGTCTTCTTGAACGGCGTGGCCATCAAAGAGAAGTACAAATACCACAAGTGGGCCAGCTCCGATTCCTACCGTGACAACTTCCCCAGCGAACCCAACGTGCGCCCGAACCCGGGCCTGATGCGCATGCTCGAAAATCACATCGTTAACCGCGAGATCGTCGTCCCCCCCAACGGCTACTTCGCCATGGGCGACAACCGCGACTCGTCGCTCGACTCCCGCTATTGGGGCTTCGTCCCGCGCGAGAACATCATCGGCAAGCCGCTGATCATCTACTGGAGCTACGAGACCACCACCGACCGCCTAGCCGGCTCGCTCATCAGCCTCGACCACATCGTCGACCTCGCCACCAACTTCTTCACCAAAACCCGCTGGAAGCGCACCTTCATGCTCATCCACGGCGAACCCGTCGTATAGATCTCCAGTGGGATGCGGGACGGAGGCAGCAGGACGCCTCGTTGGAAATGCTGGGCACGAAATTGCCGACCTAGAATCCGGCGACCGCGGCTCAGGTCCTTGAACGAGTGGCCGAGGCTCGATCTTTTAAGGAGCTTCGCGACTACTAATCAGCGGTCGTGGGACCCGCTCACTGTCGTTCACGCCTA
>JAYVRS010000286.1:0-2191 GCA_043776185.1 Bryobacteraceae bacterium
GTAACCTACTTGAGTGGTCCATTGGAGCGTTCCTGGTTTGCGAAGTGGAATGGTGCGTTTGATTCTGATAGCGACGGCGTTCAGCGCAGCGCACGCTCAGCAACCGTTTCTGACGGACGATGCCGACACCGCTCCTCTGCGGCATTTCCACGTGGAACTTATCAGCGATTACGACAGCCTTCAACGCACCGCATATCCTGCTATTCGCCAGAGCACGACCCGTTTGCAAGTGACTTATGGACTTCTCGAAAAGTTGGAAATCGGCTTCGATGCGCCGTTACTGGCTATTTACAACGCTAACGGTTCGGGAACTCTGAATGCCTTCGGCCTGGGCGATTTTGACCTACAGATGAAATATAGACTACGGGAGGAGAACGAGCATTCCGCATGGCCGGCGGTGACCTTCGGACTCTATATCGAATTGCC
This sequence comes from Bryobacteraceae bacterium, assembly GCA_043776185.1. GTDB lineage: Bacteria > Acidobacteriota > Terriglobia > Bryobacterales > Bryobacteraceae > JALHNI01. The sequence goes on from JAYVRS010000286.1 coordinate 427, forward strand.
CACCGGAAAAACACAGAACCAGCTTGGGTCCGGGGTAGCGGATTACTGGTTGAACGGAATTGTTCAGAAAAAACTTTCGCCCCGGGTAACATACCGGTTGAATTCCGGCATTTTGTTTTCAGGCAATACATTGACGGGAGCCATTGGTATTCGTGCCACGCGAGGCAGCGTTTTTACAGGCACCTCGTCGGTGACTTACCAGCTAACGCCGAAGTTGGTGATTGGCGGTGAGGTGGCGGGAGCGTTTACGCAGCAATTCGATCTGGGGAAGGCGCAGTTGCAGACACTGTTTGGAGGCAAGTATGCGATTACGAAAGTGGTGGGTTTGGACTTCGCCATAACGGGCGGCAAGTTTGAAGGGAGCCCGCGAGTGGGAGTCGCGCTCGGTATTTCATTCGATTTCTAGGTCGGGCCGAAGCGTCTCTATTCTAGCCCGAGCCGCACCTCTAAACTCCGGCTTGATGACTCTCCACCCTAAGGCTGGAAGACTTCGCCCGCCCCATGGAACTGCGAGTAGGGCATACCCATAGCATCCAGAATCTAAGCCTTCACAGCTTCCCGAATCGGCGGCAGATGGTCCACAATATTGGCCTTCGTGCGCTTCAACTCGGAAATTGCCTTCGCTCGCAGCCGCTTCAAAGTTGTCTGGTGCGCTGGGTTCACCGCCAGATTATTCAACTCTTCCGGATCCTTGTCCAAGTCGTAGAGTTCTTCCAGATCTGTGATCAGGGGCCGGATGTACTTCAGGTTCTTCTCGCGAATCATAACGTAGTACGGCACATTGTTGTGCATCGCCGACTTGCCGTCCAAATCGGGCAGGATATCGGAGCCGAACTTCTGCCCCGTCGCCAGCATCATCATCGTGTGCGGCCAGTTGGCCTTCGGGTTCTTCAACAGAGGCATCAGGTCCTGCCCATGGATCTCCCATGGCGGACTGATCCCTGTAATCTTGAAAATCGTCGCCGGAATATCCACGCCGCTCACCGGCACATCGCACACCGTCCCCTCCGGAATCTTGCCGGGCATTGAGATGATCAGCGGGGATCGGATGTTGGCATCATAGGGGGCCACCTTCACCCCGCGAAACCCGTGCTGCCCGAACGCCAGCCCCTGATCGGACGTGAAGATCACCAGCGTGTTTTTCACCTGGCCAGTTTCCTCCAGCGTCTTCATCACACGCCCCACGCCTTCATCAATCGCGATCACGCCCTGGTGATATTGCCGCACCCATTGGATGAGCGACTTGTTTCCTGACATCGGAGTGCCGTCCGGCCCCTTCTTCCATTGGTCGATCTTCTGCGCCCAGTCTGGCTTTGTGGCCCGTGGCGGGTAGATATCCTTCGGCGTATCGATGTCGATACCTGGAAGCTCTTCCAAATGCCGCTTCGCTGGTTGATACGGGCTATGCACTGCTCCATAGCATAGCCACAAATACCAAGGCTTCGACTTGTCCCGGCCCTCGCCCTTCAGAAACTCAATCGCCCAATCCGTGTATTTGTCCGTCGAATACTCCTTTAGTATCTCCGTCTTGCCGCCATGGTAAGTAACCGGTTGGTCGTAGTAATAGTTCTGGCTCGTCTCGGTGTATTGCGGCCGGTTCCACACAATCTGGAAATCCCAGTCGCGGCCGAAGCCCGTATCCGTGCCCGTATGCCACTTGCCAATCTGCCCTGTGAAATAACCCTTCTGCCGGAAAATCTTCGGCCAGAACTCACATTTTGCGGGATCGTAAACGCATCGCGGATACGGCCCGTCCATGCGCATC
>JAYVRS010000287.1:0-2191 GCA_043776185.1 Bryobacteraceae bacterium
ATCAATACGTTCGAGGCGATCAAGGTGCGAGAACTACCCTTGGCCCGGCGTAATTTTGCCAACTTACTCAGCCTCGGCACTGGGGTAGTTTCCACCGGCGACAGCGTGCGCATGAATGGCGTGGGCAAGAATGGCGTGGCTTTCTCGGTGGACGGCACGGATGCGGGCGGGAACCCGGAAGGCCGCGCCTCGTCCGGCTTCGGGCGGCCCAACCTGATCGACATCATGAGTATTGAAGCGATCCAGGAAGTGGACACGGTGAAGGGCGTGCCCTCGGCGGAGTACGGCAACATTGTCGGCGGTCAAGTGAATCTGATCAGTCGCTCGGGCACTAACAAGTGGCACGGCAGCCTATTCGAGAATTTTCAAGCGGAGGAGTTGAACGCGCGGAACCAGCGGCTGGCCAATAAGCCCGGCTCCACGTTCAATCAGTTCGGCGGGTCAGTGGGTGGGGCGATTATTAAGAACAAGCTGTTTGTCTTCGGCGTCTATGAGGGCTACCGCGACCGGGCGTTCTCCGTCGTGCAGGACAACGTTCCCACGCCCCGGCTGCGCGCGGACATGCTGGCCGGCGTACCGGCCTACAAGTTACTGCTTGACTTTATTCCTTTGCCAACGGAGCCCTTTGCGGCCACGGCCGATGTGGGACTCTACCGGGCAGCGGCCACCTCGAAGCGCGACGACAACCATGTCGACGTCCGCACCGATCTGCGGGTCGGCCAGATCAGTAACTTCGCGTTCTCTTATAGCCGTGGACGTCCCTACCAGTTGGTGCCCCGCAGTTATATCAACGGCGCTAACGATCGCGATTTCCGCGTCTGGAACGAGCGCGGTACGGTCGCCTACACTACGGGGGGCTCCAGTTGGACTTCGGAGAGCCGCTTTGGATATAACCTGGCCGATACCGGGCGCTTCGACCGTTTCTTTTTCGAACAGAAAGATCCGAACAACAAGACAGAGATTCTGCCCTTCGGCCGGCGCGTAGCCCGTATCGGTACAAATCTGGGCTGGAATTCCCCCGACCACGAATATTACTTACTGGAAGGCCGGACCATTAACTTCGACGAAAAGGTCGCGCTGCAGCGGGGTAAGCATGGCTTCAAATTTGGCTTCAGTTATCGCAGCGATTGCTGCCAAAAGACCAATCCGGAGGCTCCGGTGATCAATTACACTAGCCGCGCCGACCTCATCGCCAATATTCCCACGGAAGTGGCGCCGGTCTTTGGCAACGGCGATTTCCGGGGTGTGCAAAAGAGCCTCGGCTTCTTTGTCCAAGACGACTGGCGTATTCGGCCGAATCTGACGCTAAATATCGGGTTGCGCTATGACTCATTCGGGAACTTCGTGCCGAAGGGTAAGGACAACGCAAAGAGCACCGGCCTCTACAACCCCGATGGGCTTATCGATCCGGTGAGCTTTGCGGTCGGCAAAGTTCGCGACCTTAACAATCCCGTGGAGGCCGACCGCTGGGCCAACCTGGGGCCGCGCATCGGATTCAGCTACGACCCTAAGAGCAATGGTAAAATGGCGATTCGCGGCGGTTTCGGCATGCTTTTCAGCAGTCAGGTGACCGGCGCGCTGCAGGCCGCCGTGCAGCCCGGCCCGAACACGCCGTTCCGCATCCGCTTCAGCCGCGCCGATTCCCAACGACTGGGACTTAAGTGGGGATCTTACACCGATGATATCGCCGCGGCGCTCGAAACGGACACGAAGGCACGGGGACTTACGAATATTTTCTCTATTTACAATCCGCAGTTACAGAATCCTTACAGCATGCATTTCAACATCGGATTTCAGCGCGCCATCACCAGCACGCTGGCCATTGAATCGGCATTCGTCGGCACGCGCGGCGTGAAGTTCTTAATGCACCGCTGGGCTAATGAGCCCAATCGGGTTACGGGCCTTCGCCCCAATCCGTTATTGAACGTCAATTACTATGTGGATAATACGCAGCAATCGGTTTACACTTCGTGGCAAACCTCACTTCGTAAGCGCTTTTCACACGGACTGACGGGCAGCGTGAATTATACGTGGGGGCGCGGGCTTTCGACTGCGGGCGGCGACATCGGAGCTTACTATCAAGGCGACGGCGACGCGCGCTCGCAACAGTTCTTATATCCGAAGGCCGACCGTGGCCCCAACACTGGCGATATCAAGAGTTACTTCAACGCCGAGTGGGTTTACGAAGTTC
>JAYVRS010000288.1:0-2189 GCA_043776185.1 Bryobacteraceae bacterium
GCCGACCGCCGGCTGGTAATCGATCTGCAAGTAATTGCCGTTCGAGTTCTGGAAGCGGGTGGGATAGCGCGTGCCGGCGTCCTGCTCGGGCGAGGCCGACGCGGAGCCCATATACCAGAAGATGCCGGAGTGAAACCAGAGCTTGGCGGTGAGGGAATCGTAAGTGAGGTAACTGCCGTCTTTCGACTTCCAGAGGTCACCGGACTTGACATCGAGCTTGTATTCGGCACCGGTAGAGTCAGTAAAGAGGTAGTAGCCGAGGGTATTCTGATCGAGCCAGACCGGCGTGAGCGCCCCGGCCAGCAAGCGCCAACCAAAGCCGAAGCCGAGGTCGCCGCCGAGCTTTTCGACGGTGGAATTCGTCTTGCGCCAATTCTGCGAGTTGTAAGTGAGGGCGAGGGGCAAGCCACCGCCGTTGCGGAACTTTAGCTGGCCGATGCCAAAGGAGTAATTCAGGTTTCCGGAGAGCGTATCAACCGCTTCGCCCATGCCGCCCCAGGTGGCGGCCTGATTGCTGACGCCGACGCGGCGCGGCGTGTTGTTGCCGGAGATGAGGGCGGTGGTGGTGGCGTTGAGAGTGGCCAGCGTTGAGCGATTTAGATGGCCGTCGACGGCGATGACGCCCAAGGTGTGGGCGGTGCTGGGAGTAAGTCCGGGGAAGTTGAAACTGGTTTGCGTGGTGCGAGACACGTAGACGCCGTTCTTATACAGCTCATAGTTTAGGATGCCGTAGCCGTTGGTGTCGTCGACGGCGGCGGTCCAGGTGAGTTGGATGTTATCGGCGTTGGGGATGGCGGTGAGCGAGGTGGCGGCGGCAGGCGCGATGCGGTTAAGTGTACCAAGACTGACGGGCAGTTCGGCGAAAGAGAGTTGGGTGGGATAGGGCCAGCCGGTGTGGCCGACGCCGGGCTTGCCGGTGGTGAGCGAGGTCTCGTTGACGGTCCATTGCTGGGTGCCGATGATGACGGTGACACCGGGGCTGGGTCCATCGTTGCGAACGAAGGAGCGCCAAGTGGCTCCGGCGGGAAAGGGCTGATTTGAGAGATAGAGTAACTGCGTCCAACCGGTGGCGGCAGTAACTTTGTTAATGCTCAGAATCATGGTGCAGTTAGGGACATCGAAGCGGACCATGACTCGATAGGCGTCACCCAGCCAATTGTCGTCGTAGTTACTGGTGGCCCGCAGGAGGTGAACATACTGGCGGGTGCCGGGACAGGTGGCGGGCAGCGTGGAGCGGACCTCATGATCCACCGAGCCATCAGGAATGGCCAGCTTCGAGATGGCCATTTTGGAGAGATAGGAGTTATTATTTTGTTGCCAGTTCGTCGAGTTGACGACGCCTCCGGCAAAGGTATCGATGAGGTACCAGCTGTAGGCGGCACGGATGACGAGCGTGGCGGCGAGGATGAGCGTAAGGAGGGATAGGATGCGTATTTTCATGGTGATCCTCGCTAGCGAACGGATAAACCGAAGTTATCGATGTTGAATTTGCGTTTCAACTTCTGGAATTCACGCACAATGTCGTCACGGCGGGCATCGGTTTTGGAGAAGGTTTGGACGCGGACGTCGCGGGCGGAAGTGATCGGGGCAAGGGCGGCTCGCGTGCGAGCGACGAACTCGACTAAGGCAAATTGCCCATCGTCGCTCAGTTCGGCGTGATAGCCGAGGAGGTTGGGGGTATCGGCGAAGAGCGGCCGTTTGGGGTCATCGGGTCCGCGGCCGGTGCCGACCATGGGGACGATGGCCAGAGTGCGCTCATGAGTTTGGCGCGGGTCAACGGGGCGGAACTGCGCCGAGGCGAGTTGCGCCAGTAGGGATATTGCCAATATAGCTTTCACGAATAAATCCTCCGTGGAGAGATTCTGCCATAATTGCCCCCCCCCGCAAGTGAATTGCCAAAGTCAGTTGTGAATATTTGCTGAATTCGGAGATAAAGGGCTTGTGAGGAGCGATGGGTCCCCGCGTTGGGGGGAGCGCGAGGGGACGTCGAGGTGCAGGACTTTGTCAACCGAGTGCAGGCGAATTGAGTGCTGGCGCGGCGCGGGAGGGTCTCGAATCGGTCTCGGGGAGCCGGGTCGGTATTCCGGGGACCGAAATGAAATGCCCACTCGGCCCGCTTTGAAACCGCCAGTTTCATTTGAACGTCTCCACCGCGCTTACCACCTGTAACTCATTGGAACCACTCGCAA
>JAYVRS010000289.1:0-2186 GCA_043776185.1 Bryobacteraceae bacterium
ATCACTTGTCCGTTGGCCGTGATGCTGGCGAGCGTCACGGTGAGCTCCGCCTTGCCTTTCACTTTGCCAGCCTGTTTGACGTCGACCACACGCAACTGGGCGTCCGCGCCCGCCGGAGCGATGGTGCGGCCGCCGACGACGATGGCGTCGGTCAAGGAGGCGCGGAAGGTTTCGCCAGAGCTGCTCGATTCCGATTCTACGCGGTCAATGGTCCGGACGTTGATGATGGTGCCGGCCGGAATTTGTTGGGCGGTGGCAGGCATGATCGATACTGCGAAAAGTGATGCGAGAGAAATGAAATTCTTCATAAGAGGTCCTTTTGGCGAATCAACCGCCGAGGGGGCCACACGGCTGCAAGATTTGCCGCCGGCCGTTCAGTAAAGAGGAAATTGAACAGCGAGCAGTGGCCTTGCTTGGTGTGGCCCGAGGCGGAATGGGAAGAATTTTCTTCATCCGCTGATGAGGGAGCACGTTGATCGCCAAACGCGGACTGGGGGCTAACGGTTGGGGTATTTCGGTTGACGAAACAAACCGGGGAGTTGTTGATTCCCCTTGGCTTAGCTTCGTTTAGCAGAGAGTTTAACTGAGAGGCGGGCCGGAGGCCCACCCTACTGTGTGAATCCCAACCTTAGTTTAGCAGAGGGGTAAAAGGGGAGCGGGCTATGCGGTTGAATTTAAAGGCAAAGTGGTCTGTGAGGGCCGGGGGCTACTCCCAGTTTTGGGCTAGATGGATGAAGGTGCGTAGGGCGACTCCGGTGGGGCCTTTGGCCATGTAGGGCTTGGACTCTTCAATCCAGGCGGTACCGGCGATGTCGAGGTGGATCCAGGGCGTGCCTTCGACGAATTCTTCGATGAACTTGGCAGCCGTGATCGACCCGCCACCGCGCGACCCGATATTGGGGATGTCGGCCGAGGCGCTCTTGAGCGACTCCTTGTATTCCTCGTCCATGGGCATGGGCCACATCTTTTCGCCTTGCAGCCGGGCCGAATCGAGCAGACGGCGCTGGAAGATTTCGTGATTGGAGAAGACGCCCGAGTTGACCGCGCCCAGCGCGACCACGATGGCCCCGGTGAGGGTGGAGGCATCGATTAAGTGGGTGGCGCCTTGGCGCTTGGCGTAGGTGATGGCGTCGGCCATGATGAGCCGGCCTTCGGCGTCGGTGTTCAGGATTTCAATGGTCTTGCCGGAGAGGCTGGTGACGATGTCGCCAGGGCGCTGGGCTTTGCTGCCCGGCATGTTTTCGACGGTAGGGATGTAGGCCGTGACGGCGATGGGCGGCTTCAAGCTGGCGATGGCCTGCATGGCTCCAATGGCGGCCGCGCCGCCGCACATGTCGAACTTCATGAGGTCCATTTTTTCGGAGGGTTTGATGGAAATGCCGCCGGTGTCGAAGGTGACCGCCTTGCCGATCAACGCGAGTTGCACGCCGGGCAAGGGCACGGGCGGCGTATAAGTGAGCACGATCATCTGCGGCGGTTCGGCGCTGCCTTGGGAGACGCCCAGCAGAGCGCCCATGCCGAGTTGACGCATGCGGTCCTGATCGAGAATGTCGCAGCCTAAGCCCGTTTCGGCGGCCATTTGGGCGGCACGGCGGGCGAGCACGGTGGGCGTGAGAATGTTGGGCGGCTCGTTCGAAAGATCACGGGCAAAGTTCTGCGCGGTGGCCACCACTTGGCCGCGCGTGAAGGACTCGGCAAGTTCGGTGACGCCGCCGGGGCAGACCAGGGTGAACTCGTCAATCGCACCGGAAGCTTCCTTCTTGCTCTTGTGGAGATCGGGTTCCCAATCACCCAGAATCGCGCCGCCCACGGCTGCGGAGACAAATTCCGGATATTGAAAGGCTTCGCTCAAAACCAAGGCTACGCGGCGCATCTTCTTCGTCTTGAGGGTGCGGACGATGGTGCCGGCCACTTGCCGCATTTCGGAGGGCGTGAAGCGGTCACTCTTACCGCCGCCGACGGCGACGAGCCGCTGAGCGCCGATGCCGGTGGGGTGATGGAGAATTACCGAATCGAGCAGCTTACCGGTGAATTCGCCGGACTTCACCAGTTCCGCAATCCAGGGATGCGCCTGCGCGGCCTGTTCAAAGGCGATCAGGACGATGGCGTCGGCCTCAATGGACTCGAAAGGCGCAAAGGTGATTTTGGTTTCCATTTAGCTAGCTTTCCCTCACTTAGTTAACGTT
>JAYVRS010000290.1:0-2177 GCA_043776185.1 Bryobacteraceae bacterium
TTTAAGTCGCGCATTTCCCGCCGGGCCGCGGTGGAGTTGAGCGAGGATTTCCGCACGGGATTGGCCGACTGGCAGGGTTCGCGGCAGGATTGGGCGGAGAACTGGTCATACGATCAAGCGGGATTTATCCGGCCGGGCAACCTTGCGCTTTTTACCCCCACGGTGGGGCTCAATGATTACAATTTCGAGTTTCTGGGACAAATTGAAAACCGGGCGCTGAGTTGGGTGTACCGGGCGAAGGATGCGCGCAATTACTATCTTGGGCGGCTGGTGATTACGCGAGGCGGTCCGGTTCCCGAGGTATCTTTGGTGCGCTCAGTGGTGAAGAATGGGCGGGAATCGAAGCAGCGCCTGACGGCGCTGACCATGAATCTGCGCACGGATACGATTTACCGGGTGAGGGTGGATGTAAATGGTTCTGACTTTACCACTTCAGTTTTGGGCCAAGTTGTCGATACATTTACTGACCCGTTGCATCCCCAAGGGGGAATCGGCTTCTATGGTGGTCACGGCGAGACGAGCCGGATCCGCTGGGTGGAGGTGTCGCACCAATACGACACGTTGGGGCGCCTGTGCGCCATGTTGGTGCCCTACGGGCTGGCTGGAGCCTCGGCACCAGTGAAGGCGGCTGGGCCCGCGACATTTTAGAACGAAAGATCGAGGGAGTAAATAGCTTATGAATCTTAAAAAGGGAAACCAACGTGGCGCCCAGAACGCGCCAGAAATCCAAGTGACGTCCCGTCAGCATGGGCCGGGTGCCGAGGCGGCGGCGGTGCTGGCGCGCGCCGTAAGCTTGCACCTCGAGGGGAAGCGGAAAGAAGCGCTCAAGGATTTGGGCGATGCGATTGACTCTGGTCTGCAGGACGCGGAGCTCTATTCCGCGCGCGGCCACGTGCAGTTCGAGTTGGAGCTGTTCGACGAAGCCGCCCGCAGCTATACGCGCCTGCTGGAACTGGCGCCGGACCACGTCTCCGGGATCTTCAATTTGGCCGTTTGTTACGAAAAGCTGGGCCGTTGGGACGAAGGAGCTCAACTGTTCGAGCGATCGGTGCGCGCGCAGCCCACGCGGGCGGAAGCGCGATTGGGTCTGGCGATCTGCCTCTTGCAAGCGGGCCGGGCGGAAGAGTCGCTCAAGCAATGCGAACAGGTGCTGGCCATCGAGCCGGAGCAAGAGACGGCTTTCTTCGGTAAGGCGGTGGCGTTGCAAACCCTGAATCGGCTGGATGAAGCGGCAGCCATCTATAACCAGGTGTTGGCGCGCAACTCCAACTCCGAAGAGGCACTCACCAACTTGATCACTATTGGCTTGGCCAAGCGTGACGATGACCTGACCCGCGATGTGGCGGAGCGTTTGCTGGTGCTACGCCCCTTCTCCCAGGCCGCCTTGGAAGGCTTGGCCACGGTGGCCTTCAACGGGGGCGACTATGAAGCCGCCGTCCGCTGCTGCCAGAAGTTGGTGGAGGCGACGCCCGATCACTACGAACGTTGGTTCAATCTGGCGGTGGCCTATCAAAAGCTGGGTAAGGCGGATCAAGCCGCCAGTGCTTATGCCGAAGCGGTCCGCATTCGACCCGATTCTGAGCAAGCCCAGGTGCAACTCGGCTTGCTGCGTCAACAGGGAGGCGACCTGAAGAGTGCGCGTGAGTGCTACGAGTCCGCACTCGGCAAGAATCGCAATTTGCCGGAAGTGCAGTACAACCTAGCCGCGCTACTGGAGCGGCAGGGCCAGCCGGAGCAAGCCGAAAAGATCTACGGTGAGCTGCTCGACAAGCGTCCCGATTGGCGCGAAGTCTGGTTCCGGCTGGGCTATCTGCGCCTTGAGCGGGCCGACATGCGCGCGGCGATTGAGGCTTTTGAGCAATGTCTGCGCTTGCGTCCCGATTGGTTTGAGGCGCAGGTGAACTTGGGTCTCTCTTACTGGCGTGGCGGCGATCGGGAAGCGGCGGCCAGCGCTTTTCAACGGGTGCTGCAGTTGCAACCTGAGTCGCTTGAGGCATTGAAAGCTCTGGCGGCGTTGGCGGTGGAAAACGATGACCATCACCAAGCGCTCGACTATCAGGCTAAGCTGATCGAACTCGGCGAACGGACGCCGGAGCTTTACTACAACACCGGCCTGCTTTTGCAGAAATCCGGACAAGTGGAGAGCGCCATTCAGCATTATCGCGAGGCGCTGAATG
>JAYVRS010000291.1:0-7042 GCA_043776185.1 Bryobacteraceae bacterium
GCGTTCACTGAGCAGTGGAAGCGATCGGCCGCCCGCGTGAAGGCGCACGGCATGCCGCCCAAGAGTGCCCCCCAGCCCAGCGAGGCGGACCGCCAGATCATCGTCGATTGGATGGCCAAGCTGAAGTACCTCAGCGAAAAGGATCCCGGGCCCTTCGTCATCCGGCGCCTGAACAAGACTGAGTACGGTAACACGCTGCGCGATCTCTTCGGCGTCGATCCTGCCATCGTCGAGGGACTGCCGGATGAAGTCAGCGGCGAGGGCTATCTCAACTCGCTCTCCCCACTCCAACTGGAGCAGTATCTGGGGATCGCCAATCAAGTGTTGCGCCAGATCATCGCGCCGGCCGGCGCCCCGCCCACCAGCATCCAGAAGCGGCTCTTTGGCAACGCTGCCGCACCCAAAGCAAACCCTAGGGAAATCGCGCGGTCTTTGGCCAGGAAAGCCTACCGTCGGCCGCCCACTGAGGCGGAACTGGATGTCCTGGTTGCGGCCTTCGACCTGGGCAGGCGCAACAACCTGGCCTACCCGCAAGCCCTGCACTTCATGCTCAAGGCCATCCTCGTCTCTCCGCAGTTTCTGTTCATCACGCCAGCCAGGGCCGCCACTTCCACCACCGGGATCGTTCCGCTTGACGACCATCAACTCGCTTCGCGTTTGTCTTATCTGTTATGGGCCACGATGCCCGACGACGAACTGATGGCGCTGGCCGACAAAGGAACGCTGCATGAGCCGGTGGTGCTGAAGACGCAGGCCAAACGCCTGCTGGACGATCGCCGTTCCCGCGCCCTGTTTGACGGTTTCGGCGCGCAGTGGCTGGGCGTCGGCGGGTTGAAGCGCCAAGTCTTCGATCCGGCGGTGTTTCCGCAGATGACCCCGGAATTGCGCCACGCCATGTACGACGAAGCCCGCCTCTTTTTCGAGAGCATCGTGCGGGAAAACCAGAGCGTCGTCCGATTCGTCGATGGCGATTACACCTACCTCAATGCCAGCCTGGCGGCGATTTACGGCCTCGATAAGACGGTGAAGGGGCCGGTGAAAGGAACGGCGATGCGGCGGGTCCGGCTGAGCGATGGCCATCGTGGCGGCGTGCTCGGCATGCCGGGCGTTCTGGCCGCGACCTCTTTTCCCAACCGCACCAGCCCGGTGAAGCGGGGCGTGTGGGTGCTGGAGCAACTCCTCGGAGAGCATGTGCCTCCGGCCCCGCCGAACGTTCCCGCCCTCGACCAACAGGACCAAGCGGCCGTCACCCAACTCACCCTGCGCCAGCGCACCGAACTGCATCGCACCAATCCCGTTTGCGCCAGTTGCCATCAGGTGCTGGACCCGATCGGTTTCGGTCTGGAGAACTTCGATGCCATCGGGCGATGGCGTAAAGTCGAGAGCAATGGCGCGCTGATCGACGCGGCGGGCGAGCTTCCCGGTGCCAAGCGCTTTTCGGGTCCCCAGGATCTGAAAGCCATCATCGCCGCGCGCGGCAGTGACCTGTCTCGCAATCTGGTGGAGAAACTGCTGGCCTACGCCCTCGGCCGCCGGTTAGAAGGCTATGACGGAATCGTGGTCGATCAATTGATGGATGATGTCGCCGCCGATGGGTACCGCATGCGGGCGATCCTCAATGGCGTGATTACGAGTTACCCCTTTACGCACCGGCGAATTGAAAAACCGCGAATTGAAGAACCGCGAATTGAAAAAACACGGAGGCTGCCATGAGCGATAACGCAAGAATGAACCGGCGAGCTTGTCTGAAAGGCTTGGGCGTTTCGCTCAGCCTGCCACTGATGGAGACGATGGGATGGGCCGATACGCCGCCGGGCCAAGCTTACAAACCGCCGGTGCGGCTGGGCTTCATGTACATGCCGCACGGGGTGATCATGGACCAGTTCTGGCCAAAAGATGCGGAGAGTTTTCGCTCGTCGCCACCGCCGGCGCTCGAATCCTTGCGCCCGGTGCTCGAACAGTGTCTGCTGATGAAGGGGATCTCCGGCGTACCCATCTCTCCTTTTAATGGGGCACCCCACGCGCTCGAACTATCCACTTGGCTCACGGCGACGCTGCCGGCCGCCGAGAAGCGGAATGAGATCAATATTTCCATCTCGGCGGATCAGATCGCCGCCAATCACCTGGGAGCCTTCACCACGTTGCCGTCGTTGGAACTGGCCACCATGCCTCAGACGTGGAAGGAGAACCAGGAGGGTCTGAACGAGGGTTACTATTCGCACTGCAGCTTCCGCTCCCCGACGCAGGCCGTGCCGGCCGAGGTGAATCCGCGGAACGTACTCTATCGCCTCTTCAACAAACCAACAGAGGATCGTGCATCGGTGCCGGCCAATACCCTGGATCGCAGCCTGCTCGACATCGTGCTGGGCGGGGCCCGGGAGCTGCGGCGCACGCTGCCCACGTCGGACCAACGCAAGCTCGACGAGTATCTGGACAGCGTCCGCTCGGTGGAACGGCGCATCGCGGCCATCGAATACCGCCAGAAAGAGGCTGCCCTCGAGAAGGCCGGGGTCAGCGCGAGCAAGCGGAACGCCACCGATTCGCCGCCGATCGAGATCCGGATCCCGGAGGGCGATAAACGGAGCGAGTACATGCAGGTGATGTGCGACCTGAACGTACTGGCGTTTCAGACTGACACCACGCGGGTGAGCACCTACATCGGCTCCACGCCTAACGGAGCATCGTATCCGGAACTCGGATTCAACGACCAGCATCACTCCAACACCCATCACGCGAACGACCCGGAGAAGATCCGCAAGGTGGCGGCCATCACGGCCTTCAACATCGCCCAGTTCGCCTACATGGTGAAGAAGATGCACAACCTGCGGGAAGCCGGCGGTACTTTGCTGGACAACTGCATCATGATGTGGGGATCGGGCCTGGAGGACGGGAATCAGCACCGGCGCGAGAACCTCCCCTTCATCCTGGCCGGCAAAGGAGGCGGTTCTCTGAAAACGGGACGTTTCCTGCCGGATACCAAGGGCAATCAGGGCGATCTGCTGACCACCCTGCTCGCTTGCGCCGGCATTCCGATCGACCGTCCGGTCGGCATAGCGACGAAGCAACTCGAGGAAATTAAGGCCTAGCTAGCCCGGGGACCCGTCCTAGGAATCCTGCCGCCTAGCCCGTTCAGTGCCTCCGCTTGGCGTCCTCCCAGCGAAACGGCAATAGGTCGGGCACCACGCTCACTTCGGTGGTGAACTTCAGCGGGTACTTGCCTTTGGTGGAATATACTAACTCGACAAAGAAGGCCGTATACCCCGTGGCGGGCTTGGCGACGCGGGCCTGATATACGCCGGGGCTCGACTCGGCGAGCGGCCGGCTCGTATACGCCTTGCCGATCGTATCCACGCGAAAGTCACGGGCCTTGGGATTGGTCGCCTGCCACAGGTTCACCTCACGCGGCTGGTCGGACGTCTCAATGCGAATCGAGCCATCCGCGCGATTCTTCTTCCAGGTGAACCGCGGACGCTTCGCCTGATCGAGCACCGACTGGTAGTACGCCGTCAAGCTTTCCACCACATCGGAGCCCGCCAGATTGTGCTTGGCATTTGGCACATAGCGCAGGTGTTTCTCACCTTTCAATTCGTCGTAGTAAAACTGCGAATTGTCCGGCAGAAAAAACTGGTCGCCCGAGGCATTGATCAGGAATTTCGGCAAGGTGAGTCGTTCACGGTACTCATACGGATCCTCAACCTTTAAGACGGCTCGATACTCTGGCGTGCCGATCTTGTAAGGGAACAGTCCATGCTCCACATAGTCACTCAAGGCCGGGGAAAAGAATCCATAGGCTTCGTAGTGATGCTTGGTGATGGCTTCGCTGTTCAGGGCATCGATCACCATGGGCATGATGGCGACGACGCGCGGGTCGGTGAGGCCGACGAGCCAGGTGGTCCAGCCGCGCTTGGATCCCCCGGACACGACGAACTCGTCGATGGTGAGGTTGCGGCGGGTGCGGCAGAACTCCTGGATCGCGTCGAGCGCGCGAACGCCGCTCTTCACCATGGCCAATCGCACCAGCCAGGTGTCGTCTTTGGTGGCAAAGTGCTTCACCCGCGTGTAGGCGATGATGTCGTCCTCCACGCGCGCCCGATTCGGCGAATCGGTAAAACGCAGCGGTTGGTTCGGCACCATGCCCAATTCAGCGATCACCGTGCGGGTGTCGCGCGCCATCTGTGCGGCGCGTTCCGAAATCTTGCCGGGCGCGGCTTGATCGTTGTTCCCGCCCCCGATAAACAGCAAAGCCTGGCGGTGCTGGACGACGCCTGTGGGCCGGACGATGGTCAGCCAATGCTTCCACACGGGCCGGTCGACATCCGCCGCCGTGCGCCAGGTCTGCGATGTCAGCTCCAGGACATCGGCCTCGACGCCATCGCCCGTCAACGAACTGACGAGCTTCCAGCCATACACGGGATCCTTGGCGTGGACGTAACGATCCAGCGCGATCTCGCGGGCGGGCTGCGCCAGGACCAGGGCGGAGGCGAACGGAACGAGAAACAACCAGCGACAGAGCATCTATTTTGCATACCACGTTTGCGCGGCGGACGCTGTGACGAACTGGCGCGGCAGAATTTAGGCATGATACGGCACGGGCCGCCTTACTAACTTACGCTTGAGGTGGCTAAGTCACACGGCGATGCAGTGTTTCGATATGATTGAGGGCGCCCGCCTACGGCTCAGCGAAATTGAGACCACGACGGTCGAAAGGGTATCAGAGCATGTTCACACCTCGAAGACGGGACTTACTGCAGGGAGCTTTGACGGTGGTGGGCGGCAGTATGGCCGCGGCACCGCAGGCTTCCGCGGCGGCGGCCGATCGTGTCATGGGATCAGCCAGCCCGCTGATCGTGGCCTCGGCCGGCAAAGCCGTGGTGGAGACAACGGCGGGCAAGGTGCGGGGCTACGTGAGCCGCGGCATCGTGACGTTCAAGGGGATCCCTTATGGCGCCCCGGTAGGCGGCGCGGCGCGCTTTCTGCCGGCGACAAAGCCGGAGCCGTGGGCCGGCGTGCGAAGTTCGATGGCCTATGGATGGGTTTGCCCCCAAGCCGCGCGCGCCGGCTGGAAGAACGACGAAGATGCGTTCATGTTCGAGTGGGACGACGGTCAGCCGGACGAGGATTGCCTGCGCATCAACGTCTGGACGCCGGGCACGGACAATCGGAAGCGCCCGGTGATGGTGTGGCTGCATGGCGGCGGTTTTTCCGCCGGCTCCGCGCAGGAACTCAAAGCCTACGACGGCGAAAGCCTCGCGCGCCGGGGCGATGTGGTGCTGGTGTCGTTGAATCACCGGCTGAATGTGCTCGGCCATTTGAATCTGGCTGCCTATGGGGCCCAGTACGCCGGCGCGGGCAACGCGGGAATGACCGACATCGTTTTGGCACTGGAGTGGGTGCGCAATAATATCGCAAATTTCGGAGGAGATGCGGGCAATGTGACCATCTTTGGCCAATCCGGGGGCGGCGGCAAGGTGAGCACGCTGCTGGCCATGCCATCGGCCAAAGGGCTCTTTCACAAGGCGATGGTGCAGTCGGCTACGGGGGTGCGCGTGGCCAGCGCCGAGTTAACGGCGCGGGTGGCCGCAGAAACGCTGTCTCAACTCGGCATCGGGGCCGACCGGTTGCCGGGCATCGCCTACGAAAGGCTCCTCGGCGCGGCGGAAGCGGCCTACCGGAAAGTACAGCCGGCGCGCAATGCCGGCATCCGCACGATTTCGCGCGGCGAACGGCAAGGCTTCGCGCCGGTGGTGGACGGCAAGATCGTCCCCCGGCACCCCTTCGATCCGGATGGCCCGGAGATCTCGAAGAACGTGCCGCTGATGGTGGGCACCGCGCTGAACGAGATGATGACGGCCACCAATCACCCCGAATACGAGGCGATGACCGAGCAGGACGTTCGCTCGCGGGTGGAGAGTTCTTATCCCGGCAAGGGGAACCGCGTCGTGGACGCGTTCCGGCAGGTCTATCCCGGAGTCAAGTGGTTCGATATTCTGTCCGTCATCGGCGCCCAGGCGCAGCGTAACGATTCGGTAGTGCAGGCGGCGCGCAAGGCGGCGCAAGGTGGGGCGGCGGCCTACATGTACCTCTTCGCCTGGCAGACGCCCGTGCTGGACGGCAGACCGAGAGCGTTCCATTGCTCGGAATTGCCGTTCTGCTTCAACAATACCGATCGCGCCGCGGCCATGACCGGTGGCGGCACCGAAGCCCGCGACCTGGGCGGCCGCGTCAGCGACGCCTGGATCCAATTCGCCCGCAGCGGGAATCCCCATCATGCGGGCTTGCCGAAGTGGACCTCGTTCAGCGCGGATCATCCAGCCGTGATGTACTTCGACGCGAAGTGTGAACTAAAGACCGATCCTGAGCGCGAGGCCCGCAAGGTGATCACGGAGGGATAATTAGCGGGTTGTTGGTTACCAAGGAACAGGCACGATCGCCTGTGCGAGCGGACGATTCTCCACCCTAAGTCCTTAACCCCGCATCCACCCGGCGAGCTTGCGCTGGCCGGTGCGCAGGGCTTCGGCGATCTCCGACGAAGGACCGCCGATCTCGAAGATGAGATTCCCCTGGTAGTTGAGGACTTTGAGCTTGGCGAAGAGCCGGGGGTAATCGACGAAGCCGTGGACGAGTGGCTGGTGCTCGGCCCAGGTGTTGGGCTCGATATCGTGGACGTGGAAATGAAAGACCTTCGGACCCAGGCGTTCGATAATGTCGAGCGTGGTGTCGTTGTAAGCCCGGATGCCTTCGGGAGTGCCTCGTTGTTCGGGCTTGATGCGGGCCATGAGTTCCGCGTAGGTCTTCTGGTGCCCGACATCGATGGTGGCCCCGACTTGCGGATGGTTCACCTCCTGGATGAGCCGCACATACTGCTGCACGGACCGAGGGTAGCCGGTTTCGAGGGCTAGTTGAAAGCCGAGTTTCTTGGCGAGGTCACCCCAGGTGCGAAAGCGATTGAGGTATTCGTTCCAGCGGTCCTCCAGTTCGTCGGGAGGCAGGGGCTGGGGATGCAGCACGGCCACGCGGGCTCCGAAGTGCCCGGCTCCCTCCA
>JAYVRS010000292.1:0-7039 GCA_043776185.1 Bryobacteraceae bacterium
ATAGAAATAGCCGCCGATGTCGCCTTGCGTCATGGTATTTCCGCCGGCCTCCGGGTAAGTCAAATGACGGAGCCGGCCGAGCGAATCGTAACGGAACCGCCGCCCGCGTGAACTGCCACAATTGCCGCTGGCGTCGAATGGCTGACCGGGGCAGACACCGGCCAAGTTATCGATGCCGTCGTAGCGATAGTAAGTGGCGTAGTTGAGTGCGCCGCCGGGGTCTTCCACCACTTGGCTGAGGCGGCCAAAGGCATCGGTCAGCAAGTCGCGCTTCTTAAGATCGGCGTCCGTGAGCGTGGTCTTCTCGCCCAGAAACTGTGTCGTAGCGGCGGACCCGTCGGACGCAACCGTGCGCACAACCCGATCGAGGGCGTCGTACTCCTGATTGGTGAAGGCCTCCCCCGTACCGGCCACGCAGCGGCCCGGCAGCGCGCTGAGGCGCTGGGGATTGGACGTACGAAGTGCGCGGCCAACGCCATCGTACTCGGTGCGGGTGCGAAGAACCGTGGCACCCTCGGTCAGCCGGCTTTCGCAGGGGCGTCCCAGGCCGTCGAAGACCGTGGAGCTTTGAATATTTGCCGAGGCGGTGCGCTTGAGCGAGGTAGTAACTAGACCATTGGGAGCATCGTAGAAATATTGCAAGCCACCGCCATCAGCTAGCGTGACGACGCTGAGGCGGCCCAGGCTATCGTAAGTGAACCCAGTGTTGAAGGCCGTGGACTGCTGATGAGGCTCGATGCGCGTGGTGGGCAGGCCGAGATTGTAGTCGTAGGCGATAGTGGTTTTGTGACTGAGCGCGTTCGTTTGATCTTTGACAAAAGCCCAAGTGTTCAGCGCGCCTTTGTCCGTCACGTCGCCGGTAAAGTTGTCGCTGTAATCGAAGGTGGTGGCGAAGCTACGCGGGTTGGTGATGGAAGTGACGTTACCCAGGATGTCGTAAACGCGGCCGACCCCGACGCCAGCGGCCCCAACACAGGCCCCCGCATTGCTTTGACCGTAGGACAGGGATCGCGTGACCAGAGTGGGGTTCGCTCGCGCCACGAAACCGACGCCATAGGGATCGCCACTGGCGTACAACCCGGGATCGACGGTATTCAGGCGTTGGGTGGCATTAGCCCGATCAAGCGGGGCGGCTTGGTCGAACTCGAAGAGTTCGCGTGAAACTTCGCAGCCATTGTCTTTGAATAAGGAGACCTGCCTCGGAACGGAGCGAATGTGGTAGACATTGGCCACGCGATCGGCAACGTTGGCGAGAGCTGGGTTGTAATTGGCCAGCGAGTCATAGTCGCGGCCGGCGTAGGACGTCAAATAGGTGGTTTGGCTGTACCGCAGGAGGGTCCAGAAATCGAAGTCATAACTGTAGGTGGAGGTGCGGTTGTTGTAGTCGTCGTAAGCGAAGAGTTGATGGTAGAGTTTTTGGCTAGCGCCGGGATCGGCGGTGGTGGTGGTCTCGGTGACCCGAATATCGTTGGCCGGTTCTTTGTCCTGCTGAATTCGCTGGGCGACGGGAGTGTTGACCCACCACTGCACGGGAGCTCGCTGCGCGTGGGTGTGGGCCAAGCTTTTAAGAATGCGATTGGTGGGCAGATCTTTGATCTCGGTGAAGTACTCCTGCGCTTCGTCGGAGTAAGAATAGGAGATTGGCGAAGCGCCGCCGACGGGTTGAGGAGTGCCGCGGAAATAATGGGTAACCTGATCGAGGCCAGCACCGTTGTCGCCTTGCTTGCGGGTGACGGTGACCGTGGATTGCGGGCCTCCCGCGGTGAAGGAATAGCCGAAAGTGGTGGTTCCTGAGATATTTTCGTTAATGCCCGCGTGGCCGGTGAATTCTTTGCGGGATTTTAGGCGGCGGTAGATAAACGTGTCGACATAGCTGCCGCCGCCGCTGAGGCCACCTTCGTGTTCGTAGAGATAGCCGCCGCCGGTGGGAAGCGTGACCTTGGCGAGTTCTGAATACTCGTTGTACTGAAAGGCGTAGCTATCGCCATTGGCGAGGACGAGATTGGAGACCACTAAGTCGGATTCGCAATAATTGAGGAACTTGACATCCGGCCCGCCAAAGAGGCTTGGTTCTTGATTGTGACTAAGTTTTCGGGGAACGTAGGCCCGGTAGAGCAGGTTAGGGTTAGCGACGCAGTCGGTGCCGTAGGGATTACCGTGATTTACGGTGATGGTCCGAGGGGCTCCTTGTGCGCCACGGTAGGTGATGACGTCGCTGCCCGCGCCGGTGCCGTAGGCAATCGTGGCCTTGCGGTTTAGCGGATCCCGGACTTCGATGACCCGGCATTTTTCGCAGCCGTTAAAGTTGGCGTAGGTGAAGGAAGTGACGTTGCCGTTGCGGTCACTGATCCAATCGACGACCCCGCGGGCGATGCGGTAGCGCGTGCCATCGGAGAGGAACAAAAATCCGAACATCTCGCGATCCTCGGTACCGGCGTCGGACATGGCACCGTCTTGGATGTCAAAATCGGAGATAAACGTCATCGCCGTTCCGTCATAGGTCTTGAAGATCCGGCCACGATTGAGGAGGCCCTGTGAGGTGCAGCCGGAGAGCCTGACCGCCGAAGGCTTGCCGTCGTTCGCGGTATCCCGGAAGGAATGCTCGCTGCCATCCGGAGTGACAAAAGTGAGGCGGCTCAAGATCGAGGTCGCTGGAAAAATTGTACTGCCGGCGCAACTAATGAACCCGGTTCCTCCAGCGCGCAGCGTGAGGACCCCTGGGCCGTAGCCCACTTCAACGGGTTCCCACCAAGCTGCCGCGGGCTTCAGCTTGTACTCATTTGGCGTGACTGACGTGTCGTTGTCCCTAAACATTTGCCATTGCTGCTGAATGCGAAGGTTCATCGTATAGCCCGATGATCCTCGACCGCCAATGGTGAGCAAGGGAATATTGAAGGAGAGCTTTCCGCTGAAGAGGCTGATGCTTTCCTTGCCACTCAGGGGCAGGCTGCCTGGGCCATTGGCACCACCTTCCCGGCCAGGATGGGTGAGGCCATCCGTACTCGATTGGCCTGGAGTTTGCGCGGCCAGTGGTACAGAAAGCAGGAGCGCGACGGGCAGGAGAATCTTAAAGGGGATGCGCATAAGTGACTCCAGTTACGGCTTGATGGTGATGCGGCAGGTGACGCCGGGGCGGTCGGGTACGGTGAGGGCATACTCGCCAGGGACGAGGGTTACGGAGGCACTAGCCCGCTGAAGTTTGTGCTCGCTGGCAAGATCAATTCGGGCGCTCGCGAGCGAACGCGCGTCTCCGACCTGATTGATTTTGAAATCGGTCGCGGCATGTCCAGTGCGATTGATGATGGTGATGGTGAGTGGACCTGGCGTTAAGGTCACCTGCGACGGAAAGATACCGCGAGGCGTGATCCGGAGCACAAGGCCATTCACTGGGCGAGATTGTGCCGTCACGGGGGGCACCAGGGTTTGGGCAGCGAGGTAACAGCTTAGGGCGATAGTAACGGTTTCGATGAGTCTGGTCATGGGTAACTCCTGAAATCTTAAGAGCTCGCTATTTGCGCCCACGCACAGTAAAGCGCAATGACGGGGGCGTGGCAGCGGCAGCGGTGGCGGGGAGGTCGCGGAAGAGGCCGGTGGCGGGGACGAGTTGACGGTTCTCGTCTTCCAAATCTACCAGTTTACTGAAGGTGGTGAATTTGATGGCCGTGCCGAGGGGGATGACCGTCTCGTAGTCGAGGCCAGCCCGATTGGCCTGGGTGGGCACCATCGGCAGCAGCGATCCATTGGGGCTTAGGACGCCGACCAGGACGTGCGGGGCCACCGTCTCGCTGGCCTTCTGTTGGAGGTGGCCATCGGGGTCGTCAATGCGGACCTTGAGGCGGACGCCTTTGGTGAGGGCGTATCTTTGGGCAGCAATCCTCTGGTTGCCGGCCACGGTGACCGAAGGTGTGGCGAGGCCCCAGGCGCAGGGATCGACAAAGTCGCCATCGCTGGATTGGACGCACACGCGGTAGGTACCGGGCGGCAGGGAGGTGAGGCCGAAGGTGCCATCCCGGGCGAGACCGATGGAGGCCACGGTTAAGGGGGCGGCCGGTTCGGTGCGCACGACGGTGACGCGGACTTGGTCGGTTTTGCCAGGGGGGACGCCGTCAACGACGCCCGCGACACCGGCGGTACCGTTGAGGGCGGCGGTGTCGACCTGAATGAAGCCGGTCTGCAACTGGGCAAAGCCAGTTGAGGCGGCGAGGGCGATGGTCAGGATGAGTCTATTTTTCATTTTGCGAGTGTCTCCTTAGAGCGAACCGGGAATGGTCCAGAAGCCGATATACCGTTCCGGGGTACCGTACCAACCACCGCCGTTCACGTAGTACATCGTGCCAAACATGTCTTGGGTGGTGCCCCGAATCGGCGTGTTGGCTTGGATGGCGGCATCCATGAACGCGTAGGGCGCGGCAGGGGCGGCCTGAGTGTACGAAGTGAACTTCAGTGTTGACATGGCCACCGAACAGCGGGGCGTGTTTATGACATACGACGTGTTAGTTAAAGCATTTCCGTCGTATCCGTACGGGGTGTTCGCGTAGACGTAAGCCCAATTTGAAGTCGGATACATGGCAACCTGACATAAGTTTCCATTGGAGGGATCTTTGGCGGACGTAATCATGAGCGGAATCTCTCCACCGGGGTAAGTGGACATGGCAGACGTGCGGAACTGCTGAGTTACACTAACGCCTTGCGCGGGGTGGAGCGCCAAGGAAGTAGCCGGCAAGGAATGATACATCCAGTAGGCGCTGGCGAACTTGAGCCAGCCGCCTGGCTGTTGCTGCCCTTGGTTGTTGAGGACGGACAGCCAAATGTCCCTAGCACCTAAAAAAGACGGATTCAAGTAAGTGGGCACGAATAAGTACCGTAGGCCACCTTGGTCGTAAATGCGAAGTCCCTTCATTTCGATGAGGCACTGGGAATTTCGGAGCGGTGTATCCTGGCCAATCGTGCCGGCGATCCATGCCGTTCCGGCGTCATTGTAGAGATACGCGTCTCCGTAAGAATAGACGAGCAAGGCGCACGAAAAAGGAACAGATTGGGCGGTCGTCCCGCTGAAATGCACTTGCATCCAGGCGATATTCTGAGGCCCTTGGGGGTCGCTGAAGACGAAGGTCCAGTTGGCGGCCCCAGTGCCGTTGTAGAGAAAGGGCCCGCCGCCGCCTGTCGCGGTCGGCGGTCCGCCATATTGGATACCGATATTCCTGGTGGCGGTATTGTTTTGAAAGCGTGAGTCGGTCGCCGCGCGGGCGTCACGAGCGGTGAGGGTGAACACCGCCGGACTGCCGGGAGGGTTATTGAAGATGGTGACGACGGTGAGCGCGTTGGCGGCGGTTGAGGCCTGGCTCACGGTGCCGGCATTGGAGGGGCTCAGTTCCCAAGTAACGGGAATGTTGGCAGAATACTGCGCCTGGCCACCGGGGTTGAGCGTCGTAACCGCGCCATTGATCGAAATCGGCGTCAGGAGAGGAACGACGATCGACTTAGTGCCGCTGCCGCCCTGTTCGGTAGCCGTTACGGTAAGGGACACTAACCCGTTGGGAATGGGATTGGCTACGGTGAGCGTGGCGGATAATCCAGGACCCGGAGTGACAGAACCCCCAGTAGTTACTGACCAATTTGCCACGCGGCTCGCGGTGAAAAGCAATTGGTTGCCCGCGCCAGGCAAAGAGGGCGGGGGATCGGGCGTGACGGAGAACGAAAAGGATTCAACCGCGACGACGCGTCCACCGAGCCGAAGATACTCCTTCGATAGGCTCTGAGATAGCAATGATGGCGCGGTTGCTGTAGAAAAAAAACAACAGTGCGGACATCATCGCTCGATCAAATGGCGCACGTAACATGGCGTCGCAACCTTTCTACAGGCAGAAGGGGCAAATGCCTTCGTGATTAGTCATGAGATTACGAAATATAGTGCCGGTTTGTCAAGGTTATTGTGCGGACATCTCAGGGAATTCGGCGGAGATTGATCTGGACCGCATGAATCCTATTTAAAAGATGTAATCTTTGAGGCCAATTCAACCGACGGGGTGCTTCGCCGCGCGACGCTCCCGAGAGCCTGTTGGCGGAAATAAGGATGAGTTCCCGTCGGCCCGTTCGAGTACATGGCTCGTAAAATCGCCATGGCTGAGGTAAATAATGTTATCAACCGTACGAAGGGCGCCGAAATGGAACAGCTTGTTTTGATTTTGAAACTGGCCGCCACATTGAAACGCCCTTTCGACCATGACCTTCTCAGCGAGCTCCCGTGAATGAATTGTACCCACTAGCAGCGTAGGGTTGGCCCAGGACGCGCTCAAAGCTTTTGGTGGGAAAACCCCGTGACTTCGGCACTCAACATTACGCCATCGGATTCATCGCGACGCCGAGGACTTCGAGTAGGCCATTACCTATATAGGCAAATACACCGCACTCCATGAGGTGCGAATTCACGGGTGGAGCCCTCATGAATAATCACAGCCATTGGATCTTTGAGGCTTCGACGGAGGAGTCCATTTCTAAAGTTATGCGCGAGGGCAAAACCGCTATTCGCAGTACTTGAATGGTAAGTACCGCGCTACGCCGTGGGTGCTGACTGCGCCGTTGTTCGGTGTGAAAGATATGGACCATTTCGCTCCCTACTTAGGCTAGGGTCCGGGGGACTGGACCCCTCATTTGATTCTGCTTTCTCGATGCCAAGCGCCTCCGTGAGTTTCTGCGCTCCCTCGAAAACAACTTGGTTCAGGGGGGGTTGGTGCCGCGCGGTCAATGCTGGCCTTAGTTGAGCTCTAAGGCTCATGGCACGGGCTTCGATCCCGATGACTTATTCACTTCTGACGGCGGCAACATATTTTCGGTAACCCGGATAATGCACGTGAATGGGCCACGTGACTGGGACTTTATTTCCTTGTGGGAGACGGGCAGTTCGTAGTGGTTGGGTAAGCTTGGACGGGCCGGAGGCCCGTCCCTGGACTTTGGCTCTTCACTAGATAAAAGCATTTTTTCTGTTTTATGTTGTGGACCCGCTTGTCTTGTGGTATCTAGTTATATGACTAGATACCGA
>JAYVRS010000293.1:0-7039 GCA_043776185.1 Bryobacteraceae bacterium
GACAGCAGCACCGTCACCACCGGCCGTCCGGAGAGCGAGGATCCGACTTCGGGCGGGCCCACGTTGAGCACTTCGACACCGCGCAGGACGGCCCGAATCTCGAGCGTGTTCGGGTTCGCCGGATCGCGAGAGCTAATCACTTGAATGTCGACATGGTCACCCGCGCGCACCATTTGCACCACCCCGATCGAATCGGCCGCATGCATCGTGACCGCGCGCATGCCGACCGGAATCACCGAGGAAGGGGACGAGATGCCGGCCGGGCGGCTGAGTGCGGATTCGGCGAGAGTTTGGCCCTCCACCAGCGGATCGAGCGTCGCGCGGCCCAGGGCGTCACCCACTTGTTTGACGCACTTTTGGTCCAGCGGACAGCTGTGGTCAGACAGCCGCACGTCGGCCGACTCAAGTAACTTGCCACGTTCAACATTGCGCGCCGCCACCAGCATGGCCGTGGCGGCCGGACCAGTGGAGGCTGCCGCGCTCTTAGTGGGTTGCAGCCGGTCGGCCACCAGACCGTAGAAGACGACGGTCGATAGCACGGCGACCACCAGAGCAATCACGAGGAGGGGAATCAGATTTTTTCGCATCTTAAAAGGGCACGGGATAACGAGGGCTACGGGTCTATCGGTCACCCGGGGAAAGGTCTTTAGCGGCAAGCCTTACAATAGAAGCTTGTCCTCTGAATTAGCTCTGTGGCAATCCTGGATTAAGCCGTCCGTCATCCTGGATCAAGTTTGGAATACCGCGCCGTTTCTGCGGGATCGCCAGGCGGGTGAAGTGCCGGCAACGGCTCGGCTGATGAACCTGGGCGCCGGGCCCTTGGGTTTTTTGAAAATCCTACAACACGCTGGCCAGATCGAGCTGGCCGCCACCCGGGCCGAGCAATTAGAGGACTACTTTGCCCTGTGCCTATCCGCCCACCACGCGACCGTCGCCACGTTCGTCCCCACCGATGTCGACACCAAAATCCGCGGACTGTTATGGCGGGAGTCGCGTGACCCGGCCGTGTTGGGACGCCTGCTCGATTTGACGCTCCAAATGGGCAACTGGACCCTGAAGGGGATTTCGACCCGCGTCGATGAAGTGTCGAATAGTGGCCCGGTTTCGGGACATGATGGCGAACGTTTGGGGTCGCTCGCCGGAGGGCTCGGGCGCATGATCATGATCGGCGACGCCGGCTTGACCGCCCAAGCCGAGGCGGCGATCGATACCGAACTCGAACGCGAAGCGGTCGCCTTTCGGATCGCGCTGCACGAACCGGGGCAGGAACTGCTGGCTTTGCGCCTGGCGATGAGCCTCACCCACAACGTGGGCGATCTGGACCAGGGCATCAGCTTCTGGGACGGCAAAGGGATGGCGCATCCGGCCAAGGAGCGCTTCCATCGTCTGGCGCATGAGAACCAGCGGCCCTACCAAGGCAGTTTCGCGGCGGCGGCGGCCATTTACCGCGTGGCCCTGGCCAGCGAAGGCCATCGGCACTATCCGCTCCGGCCCATTCGCGGCTTGCGGCAATCGGCTGACTTACTGCTACCGCTGGGTCCCTGTCTGGACGACTGGGGAGCGCTGGTGGGCCGTCACCCGGTCCTCACCGCCGCTGATCGCGTGGAGGTGCTATCCGCGCTCGTCACGGGCTGCAAGAAGGTACCCAATCAGCAAGGGTATTTCCGCGCCTTGGCTGGTTGGCGCGAGGCGGCCGGACGCAGCTACGACATCGCCGCCAACGACTCGCCGAATGCGGTGCAGAAGTTGATGCGCGAGGCTACCTTTCGGCAGACGGTAGCGGTGCCGCGCGTGTCGTTTGAGTCGATGATGCGGAAAAAGGTAATTACGGTGCGACAAGCGAATTAGCGGCGATCGAGTCTCGAGTTACTCTAAAGGGAAAGTATGAAATTACTGAGTCTGCTGAGTATGATGAGTGCGACCCTATGGGGCCAAGCGCCGCCAATTCCAGATTGGGTGTCGGTGGAAGCGAATATCTCCTATGACTCGCATCCGGAAACCAAGCTGGACATCTTGAAGCCCAAAACGGCCACGGGGAAGCGCCCCGCCATCCTATTCATCCACGGTGGGGGCTGGGTGGGTGGCGCCAAAGAGAACGTGGTCGCAACCTTCTGTTTGCCTTACCTGCAGAAGGGCTTTGTGGTGGCCAATGTTGAGTACCGTTTGGCAAAGAGCGCTCTCGCCCCGGCGGCGGTGAGCGATGTGCTGAAAGCGGCCGAGTGGCTCTCAAAGAACGCCGACAAATACGGGGTGGACCCCAAGCGAATCATCGTCTCCGGCGATTCGGCGGGCGGGCACTTGGCGCTGATGGTGGGCCTCACGCCGGGCCAGGCCAAGCTCGGTCCGACCACCAAAGTGGCCGCGGTAGTGAACTTTTACGGAATTACCGACGTGGGCGACGTGCTCGAAGGCTCGAACATGAGGGCCTACGCGGTGGGCTGGATTCCCGACTCGCTCGCCGACCGGCGCGATCTCGCGCATCGCGTTTCGCCGCAAACCTGGGTGCGCAAAAAGCTGCCGCCAACCTTGACTATTCATGGTGGCGAAGACCCCACCGTGCCCTACGAGCACGGCGTCACCTTCGTCAAGATGATGCGCGACGCAGGCAATGATGCCGAGCTTTTCAGCGTCCCCAAGGGCAAGCATGGCGATTTTCTCAAGGACCCCGCGGAAGCCCCGCCGGTGTGGAACGCCATCTTTCAGTTCCTGGAGCGTCGCGGTCTCATGCCGCCTCCCGGATGATCTGGGCCGTCTCACGGATGGTTTCGTCATCCGCAAGCAGCAGCCGATGCGGCAACCAGAACGCGTCATCGACGCAAGCCTCGGCGTTCGGGCACGGCATGATGCGGCAGCCGCCCTGCTGATACAGCGGGTTGCCGTACAGCGGGTGCGGGTAGAAGGGCGTGCACGGGACGCCATGGTCCTTCAAATGCTGATGAAATTTGTCGCGCGACTTGCCGCTAATCCGGCCGGGCAGCAAGTAGTGCGAGTGGACGTTCACTTCAACCGGAACCTGCTGCCAGGTAAGCCAGGGGACGTCGGCGGTAAGTTCTCGCAAGAGCCTTTCGGCGCGTTCGCGGTGGGCGATCTGCGCGGGTAAGCGCTCCATCTGCGCCGTCAGGACGGCGGCTTGCAGGGCCGTCATGCGAAAGTTGGTACCCAGCGTGTAGTGGTGATAGAACGACGCGCCATCTGCGCGGCGGCCCAGGTTGACGAAGTTGCGGAATCGCGCGGCGAGGTCGGCATCGTTGGTCACCAGCGCGCCGCCCTCGCCCGCCGTAAGCACTTTACCGTTCTGAAAACTGAACGAGCCCCAGCGTCCCAAGCTGCCCGCGCGGTGGCCCCGCCACTCGGCCCCGTGGGCGTGGGCGGCATCCTCGTAGAGATGGATGCCGTGGCGTTGGGCGATGTCTGTCAGGGCGTCCATGTTGGCCAGGGGTCCACCGAAGTGGACGGCGACGATGCCTTTGGTGCGCGGGCTGACCGCCTCTTCCACGCGAATCGGATCCATGTTGAAACTGTAAGGCTCAATGTCGACAAAGACCGGTGTGGCAGACACCCGGGAGATCGCGGTGGCCGTCGCGACGAACGAAATAGCCGGCACGATCACTTCGTCGCCCGGCCCCAGCCCTTCCACGGCGAAGGCCGCCTCCAGGGAAACCGTACCATTCATCACCGCGATGCCGTGTTGGCATCCCTGGAATTGCGCGAACTTCTGCTCAAAATCGGCGGTCAGCGGGTGAAATCCGCCCCACTGTGGCGCGGCCAGCACGGTGCGCAGCAATTCTATTTCACGATCTCCTGCGACCGGCCAGTCGGGTATGTGCATCCTATCTTCTAGGATATGTCTGTCTACCAAGATCGTGCCGAGGAACTGGAACGTTTTGAATTCCAGATGGGGTTTGAACGAGGCCGGCTGGCGGTCACCTTGGACATGCTGACTGACGCTCTTTCGTTGGTCGGTCAGCATGGCGTTTATTGCCAAAGCGCCCGTCAAGCGGGCAAGCCGGCCATGGACGTCCAGCTGATTATGACCCTGGTAGCGGATTCCAAAGAATTGATCATTACCGTGATGGAAGAAATCAAGGCGAAACGCAATAGTAGCCGAATTGATTCCGGCAAGGTAGACTGAAAGAGTCCAAGATTATGCGTACACTCTTCCTGAACCCGCCTTCGTTCGAGGGATTCGACGGCGGCGCCAGCAGCCGTTGGCCGGCCTCGCGCGAAATTGAAAGCTATTGGTATCCGGTTTGGCTCTGTTACCCGGCTGGCATGTTGCCCGACAGCAAAGTGCTCGATGCCCCGCCCCACAAGGTTTCCATCGAACAGACCGTCGCCATGGCGACCGATTATGAATTTCTCGTGCTCTTCACTTCCACGCCCGGTTTTCACGTCGACGTGAAGATGGCCGAGATGATGAAGGAAGCCAACCCGAAGATGAAGGTTTGCTTCGTGGGCCCGCCGGTGACGGTGGAGCCGGAAAAGACCCTGCGCGAGAATCCGGCAATCGACTTTATTGTCCGCCGTGAATTCGACCATCAGGTAGTGAATTACGCCAAGGGCACGCCGCTCAAGGAATTGCCCGGCGTCAGCTATCGCACCGAGGGCGGTGGCATTTGGCACAATCCCGAAGGTCCGGTGATTGAGAATCTCGACGAGATGCCCTGGGCCTCGAAGATTTACAAACGCGACCTCGACTTCCGGCGTTACAACGTACCCTTTCTGCTGAACCCGTTCATTAGCTTCTACACCTCGCGCGGTTGCCCGGCGATGTGTACCTTCTGCCTCTGGCCGCAGACCCATTCCGGCCATCGCTGGCGCTTGCGTTCCATTCCGGACATCGTCAACGAGTGCCGCTGGGCGCTCGAAAACTTCCCGGGCCTGAAAGAGATCTTCTTCGACGACGACACGTTCAACTACAAGAAGGAACGCACCATCGAGCTCTGCAAGGAGTTGAAGAAGCTGAACTTCACCTGGAGTTGCACCAGCCGCGTCACCACTGATTTCGAGACGTTGAAAGCGATGCGCGAAGCCGGCTGCCGCTTGATGATCGTCGGTTACGAGAGCGGCGATCAGCAGATTTTGAAGAACATCAAGAAGGGCGCCACCATCGATATGGCGCGCCGCTACACCAAGGACGCGCATACCCTTGGTTTGACGATTCACGGCGACTTTATTGTGGGCTTGCCCGGCGAGACTCGCGAATCAATCCGCAAGACGATTGATTTTGCCAAGGAGATGAACACCGAGACCATTCAGGTTTCCATCGCTCATCCCTACCCTGGCACCGAGTTCTACGACTACGTCAAAAAGAATAACTTGATCACGCTCGATTCGATGACCGACGAAACCGGCCATCAATTGCCCAATATCATTTACCCCGGCCTTGATCGCGGCGAGTTAGTGGATTGGGTGGAGCGGTTCTACGGCGAGTATTACTTCCGCCCCAAGACCGCTTGGCGCGTGGTTCGCAAAGCGATCTTCGACACGGACGAGCGCAAGCGGCTCTACAAAGAAGCCCGCGAGTATATGGCCTTACGCGCCAAGCGCAAGACCTTCGTCAAGAAATATCGTGAGCAAAAAGTAAGTGACGCAGCGGCCGCAGGCGACTGATCTACTTTGTGCCGCCTTGCTGCTGTTAGCAGCCTTGGCCGCGCGGCTGCCGGGAATCAATGGCGACCTCTGGCTCGATGAAGCCTGGGTCGCCAATTCTATTCTCACCCCTACCTGGCGGGAGATGTTTTTTTACGAGCCTTGGCTCCAAACCACGCCGCCGCTCTGTCTCATCGTCAGCCGCTTATTGGTGGCAGTCCTCGGCGATGCCAACTGGGTTTTTCGCATTCTTTCGCTGGTCTCGGGCGTGGCTAGTGTTTTTCTCGCGATGCACCTAGGACGACGGCTCTACTCCCCCTTGATGGGTTGGCTGGCCGGGGCGTTAATCGCGCTCTCGAGTTCTGCGGTGATGTTCTCGAAAGAAGGCAAGTCCTACAGTGGGGAACTCTGCGCGGCGCTACTACTGATGGTATTGGTGGTGGAGTTGCCTGCGTGGTGGATCGCCACTGGCACCATGTTACTCGCCTTTGGATTTTCCTACTCGAGCATCGTGTTTTTCCCTGGCCTCCTTTTGGCTTACTTACTAGCGGGCAGGCTCCGCGTGCCTCAGTTGGCCGGAATGGTTGCTGGGCTGGGCGTGCCCGTAGCCCTGGTTTATTGGTTTTACATCCGGCCGAACCAGAGTGAAGATCTAAAAGAGATGTGGCGTTTCGCCTTTCCTAATGATGACGTGCTGGGCTTTTACTGGCGCACCACCCGCAACGTCTTTACCCTGCACCATTGGCTGGCTCTCCTGAAAGTCTCCGTACTGCGCCAATTGGTCCTGCTTCTGGCGCTCGCCGGCATTCTGAGGGCAGTCTGGCAATTCTGGCGCGAGCACGATTTCCGTCTCGCGCTAACGGCCTTACTGCCGTTCGCCGGTGCGTTTCTGCTCAATGCCTTAGGCCATTACCCTTTTGACGCGGAGCGATTTTCGATCTATCTATTCGGCAGCGTGGTGTTGCTAGTGGTCGCCGGGATCGATTGGGTGCTGCCGAAGCAGATACCGGCGATAGCCGGGATCTCCCTGATATTGGCCGTCGCCATCGCCGGTGCGCTAGGACATTGGCCGCGGCGCGTCGAAGTCGGCCTCACGGAGGCCCGCGAGGAGTTGCGGCGGCAAAGGGCGGGCGCGGGCGACTTACTGTTCATTGCTCCTCAGCAATGGGAAGGCTATCGACTGGCCCAGCGCCGCGACAAACTGCCGGTGGAGGCCATGGAGGGACTGGCTGCCCCGGCCTGCTGCCCACGTGATGGCCGTTGGCAGGCGGCAAGTTACGCCACCGATGTCGAACCCGAAATGAACCAGTTGATGGCGCGCGGCACGGGGCGGCGGATCTGGCTGCTACACCAAACCTTGTTGCTAGTGAATGTCGAGTCGCAAAGGATCCCCGAGACTTGGCATCGGGCTTACTTAGTTCGGAAAGGTTGCCGCGAGGAGTTTGCG
>JAYVRS010000294.1:0-7028 GCA_043776185.1 Bryobacteraceae bacterium
AGCACTTGATCGAAGATCGGTAACTCCGCTTCCTCGGCCGGCACGGGCAAGCCCGACTGGGCCATCAACGCTAGCAGCCCGATACATTTCATGGCGACCGTCTTACCCCCGGTATTCGGGCCACTGATCAGCAACGTGCGGTTTTGCGGATCCAGCGTTAGATTGAGCGGAGTAACTGGCTTGCGCTGGCGCCGCATCACATCCACCAGCAAGGGATGGCGCGCGTTTTTCAGCCGCAGCCGGGGTGCATCGGCGGGCGACAAGGTGGGAACTGTGCAATCGAAGATCTGGGCAAAGTGGGCTTTGCCGAAGATGAAGTCAAGATCCGCGAGAGCCATTGAAGCGGCGGCGATGGCGTGCCGTTCCTCACGCAGGCGCAGGGTCATGTCGCGCAGAATCCGATGAATCTCTCGCAGCTCTTCGTCGTTTAGGCGCACCAGATCGTTGTTAAGTTCGATGGTCTCGAGGGGCTCGACGAAGACGGTTTGGCCACTCGCCGAAGTGCCGTGAACCACCCCAGGAATGCGGCCTTTTTGGCTAGGCACCAGCGGCACCACGAAGCGGTCATTGCGCAGCGTGACAAAGCTTTCCTGCAGGACGCCGTCTTCGCCATGGGCTTTCAGAAACCGGTTCAACGAATCCTGGATGGACTTCTGCTGACGCAAGCGGTCACGCCGCAGCCGCGCCAAGGCCGGGCTCGCTTCGTCAGTAAGCGTGCCATCGGGTAGAATCTTGCCCGACAGTTCAGCCAGGGTTCGCGAGAAATCACCAATAGCGGCCGCGTGCACGGCGAGCCGCGGATAGCTATCGGCGGCATCCATGACGGCGGTGCGCAGGTCGCGGGCGCGATCAAGCAGGTTGGTAAGGGCATAGATTTCGGTGGCATCGAGTATGGCGCCTTCGATGCGGAGCTTCTGCAAAGTAATGGTGGGGTCCGGGAGATTGGTAAAGCGAATCGGCGCTTCGCCATACCGGACATAACGAATCGCTTCTTCGGCATCGGCGAGACTGGCTTCGAGTTCGGCGCGATCCGTATGGGGAACTAGGGCGTCGAGCCGTTCGCGCCCCATGGGGGAGTGCACTTCGCGGCGCAGCAGCGCCCGGAGTGA
Organism: Bryobacteraceae bacterium; assembly: GCA_043776185.1. Classification (GTDB taxonomy): domain Bacteria; phylum Acidobacteriota; class Terriglobia; order Bryobacterales; family Bryobacteraceae; genus JALHNI01. The sequence goes on from JAYVRS010000294.1 coordinate 1,110, forward strand.
TTCGTATTCAAGAAGGTCGAGGCTCCAAAGGTTCATGGGTGTTGAGGACCCGCTCGATGACGGCGAGCGAATCAGGGGTCATTTCGAGGGACGCGAGTTCAGTGGACGCGAACCAACGGACTTCGGCCGCGTCGTCACCAGCTTTTAGTTTGCCACTCTCGACGTGGCAAAGGTAATCGAGGAGCACATAGTGATACTCCGTCCGGTTCTCGCCGTCGGGGATGATCCGCTCGTAGATCTCGGCCAACCGCACAATGGTAACTTCGAGACCCGTCTCTTCGCGCACTTCACGATGGAGAGCGGCGACCACCGGCTCCCCCAGTTCGACAATGCCACCAGGCAGAGACCAGCAGCCGACGTAGGGAGGTTTGCCGCGGCGGCAAAGCAAGACTCGCCGACCGTCGAGGATGATGGCACCCACTCCGAGAAACGGGCGATCGGGGTAGCGGCGGCTCACAGATTTATTGACCTCACTTTTAGTAGACGGCAAGCGGGGCCGCGCGGAGAGTTTCTTTTTTGCGGTCCTAATTGGTTGGCAAGACGCGGAAGGTGAGGCGCGAACCGACCGTGCCGCGATAGACGCGCTGGGTGGCCTTCTGGAAGTCAGTCGAAAGGGCCTTGGGGATCTCCATAAACTTCTGCGGGTTGCGATCCGTTAGCGGGAACCAGCTGCTTTGGACCTGCACCATAATCCGGTGACCGCGGCGGAAGGTATGATAAGCGTCCGGCATTGTAAAATCAAGGCGGTCTGGCTTGCCCGGTTCGAACGGTACGGGCTTTTCGAAACTCTGACGGTACTTACCACGGAACGGTTCGCCGCGCACTAACTGCTGGTAACCGCCCATTTTGGTGGGGTTCTTGTCGATCAGCTCGGGATACTCGTTGGGGTAGACGTCGATCAGCTTCACGACAAAATCAGAGTCGGTACCGGTGGTGGATACCAGCAGGCTGACGTCGATGGGCCCCGCCAGGGTGACATCTTCTTTGAGGGGCTCCATTTCAAAAGTAAGTACGTCGGGGCGTTGCGCGGCGAAGCGTTGATCTTCCGTCATGTAATCGCGCAGCATACCGAGGTAGGTATAACCGAGATAGGGAACGGGCTTGGCTGGGTCACTAAAATATTCGTCGTAGCCCGGTGTGGGTTCGGCCTGCCACGACAATTTGCCGCCGGCGCGCAACCAAAGGCTGCGCGATTCGCCCTCTTTGGGTGGCCAAGTTTCGTGTTTCTGCCAGATATTACGGCCAGTTTCAAAGAGCCAGGCCTTGGGGAACTTGCCATCGCCCTTACTCTTGAGGTGATATTCAAAAAAGGCGAACTCGATATGCTCCCGATAGTAGGCGGCGGTCTTCGAAGCGAAATGGACGTTGCCGACGCGATCGCCATCGCCGCGAGACCAACTGCCGTGGGTCCAGGGGCCCATCACGAGGACGTTATTGTCAGGCGGCTTATTGGCCTCCATGAAGGCGTGGGTTCGTAATGGACCTTGTAAGTCCTCGGCGTCGAACCAACCACCGACCGTAAGAACGGCGGGGTGAATTCCTCCTAAGTGCTTCCAAATGCCGCGCGCTTTCCAAAACTCATTGTAAGTGGTATTGTCGGTGTTCTCACGCCAATAAACGCTCTCATTCTTGAAGTAGTTTTCGTTGGCGTTGGCCAGCGATCCCATGCGGAGAAAGAAATCGTAGCCATCTTGGGTGCCAAATTGAAAAGGGACCCGGGGCGTGGGCGCGGCCGGTTCGCCTTTGCGCTCGACGAAGCCATGATAGAAGCCGAAGTTCGCCGCGAGCATGAAGGCCCCGTTGTGATACGAGTCATCACCGAGGTAATAGTCGGTGACGGGCGCTTGCGGAGAGGCGGCGACCAGGGCGGGGTGCGCGTCGATCATCCCAGCTGAAACGTAGAAACCAGGGTAAGAGATGCCCCACATGCCGACCTTGCCGTTGTTGCCTTTGACATGCTTGACGAGCCACTCGATGGTGTCGTAAGTGTCGCTACTTTCATCGATTTCCTTGGCCGCCTTTTGGGGTTGATGGGGGCGCATCTCCAGCCACTTACCTTCGGATAAGTACCTTCCGCGAACGTCCTGATAGACCACGATGTAACCGGCCTTCTGAAAGTGTTCCGACGGACCCAACGCCGCCCGATATTGGTCGATGCCGTAAGGGGCCACGCTGTAAGGCGTACGCTGCAGCATCATGGGGTAGTTTTTTGAGGAGTCCTTCGGAACGTAGACCGAGGTGAATAGTTTTGCGCCGTCGCGCATCGGAATTTCGTGTTCGTATTTGGTGTAATTGGCGCGGACGAGCGCGGCACCGGTGAGTTCTTTGGGCGGGTCCTGGGCGAAGGCCGGTAGCAGCGTCAGGATGAGAGCGGCGAAGAGTCTGGCGTGGGGGCGGGCCAGGGGACCCGCCCAACTTATTGGTTTCGGCATACTGTTCACGTGGTGGGATAAAGCCAGGGGGCGCGGTAGGGCCGGCGAAGTAATGCAGTGGCGGCGGGGTCGCCGACGATGTGGCGGCCGTCCCACTCGATGCTGCGGCCGGCGCGCCAACTCACCATGCCGAGCAGGCTGGCGGCGGTGGCGCGGTAGCCGATCTCGATGTCCCGCACGGGGCGGCGTTTCTGCTTGATGGACTCCATGAAGTCGGCCCAAAGCTCCTTAATGTTGTGGCCATCGACGGTGTGCAACTGCGCGTCGACGTGAATGATGGACTTCTTCTTGTCGAGCGGATAGAACGTCCAGCCGTCGCGCCAGCCCAGGTGGAAGGTGCCCTCGGTGCCATAGAAATAAGCACCGATGAGGGCCTGTTCAGTGGGGTTGCCGCCATAGTGGCGTTGTTCCCAGGTGCATAGGAAGCTCTCGAATTCGAAATTGACAATTTGGGTGTCGGGCGCATCGGTGGAGTCCTGGCGGACGTAGCGACCGGCGGTGGAGTAGATCTTGCGCGGATGGGTCTCTTCAGTCCACCAGAGAATTTGATCGAGCCAATGGACGCCCCAGTCGCCGAGGGTGCCGTTGGCAAAATCGAGAAACTGACGGAAGCCGCGCGGGTGAATGGCTGGGTTGAAGGGGCGCTTGGGGGCGGGGCCGAGCCAGAGGTCCCAGTCCATGCCGGCCGGTGGCTCGGCGTCGGCGACTTTCTTCCCTGCCCCGCCGGCGGCGTGAGCGAAGGTGCGAACTAAGCCGATTTTTCCGACTTTGCCGGACTTCAAAAACTCCATGCCGGTGAGCGAATGCGGCGAAACGCGGCGATGCAAACCGACCTGGACTTGTCGATCAGACTCGCGGGCCGCACGGACCATGGCGTAGCCTTCGTCGACGGTGTGACTAATGGGCTTTTCGACATAGACATGAGCGCCGGACTTGACGGCGGCGATGGTCGGCAGGGCGTGCCAATGGTCGGGTGTCGCCACGATGACAATATCCGGACGCTCCTTGGCGAGTAAGTCGCGATAGTCGCGATACTCACGCGGCCGGTCGGAGGTTAACTTACTCAAGTCGGCCTGCGCGGCTTTGATCTGGTTAGGATCCGGATCGGCCAGAGCAACGCAGGAGCAATCGCCGGAGGCGAGGGCCTCGCGCAGGATATTCATACCCCACCAGCCGGAGCCGATGAGAGCCGTTTTATACTTACGTCCGGGGGGCTGGGCGAGTAACGGAGTGGCGAGAAGAAAGTCGCGGCGCTGCATGTTACGCACGCATCTTTCGCATGGTGGCAAGGCAGCGTTCGGCGACTTCAAAGGGCGGTAAGTCCGCGCCTTCCTGCTCGACTAGAATGACTTCGAGGCCACCGACTTTTTCGGCGGCGGCCAGCACTTCTTTCCATGGCGAGGAGCCTTCGCCGAGTAACACGCGATAGCCCTTTTCCTTACCCCAATCCTTGGCATGAATGCTGCGGATGCGGCCCTTATGTTTTTGGATGAAAGCCACCGGATCCTGACCGACTTCGACGCAGGTGCCAACGTCCAGTTGGAGGATAAAGTCCTGGCCGGTATTGGCCGCTAATACTTCAATGGGCAATTGACCTTCGAGAGGGCGGAACTCGGTTTGATGGTTATGGTAGCCCGTGCGCATTTTATGGGATTTCAGCTTCACAGAAACCTCACTCAACTTCTCGCCAAAAGACTTCCATTCCTCGATTTTCGTCATGCGCGGAGCGCTCGATTGGATCAGCATGTTACTACCGAGGATCTGGTTGAATTCGATGGCTTGGTCGAGTTTATCGAAAAGAGTACGACCGCTATTGTGAGTGCTCATGCACTTCAGATTCACGGCGTCCATGATCTTGCGGAGTTCCTTGATTTGCGCAAGCGGGTAATCGATATACGGCCCGAAGAACTCGACGACTTCGTAACCCATTTTACCGATGCGGGTGACGGTGTCGATGGGATCCTTCTTGAGCTCGTTGCGGACCGAGAAAAGCTCGATGCCGATGGGGATCTTCTTGGGGCGGGCCGCCAAAGCGGCGGGAATGGTGGAGGCAAGCAGGGAACGGCGGGTGAGATTCATGGCGATCCTTATTCTATACGACTATTTCGGCGGGCGGTTGGGTCGGGGTTCGGCCTGCGGGGGGGGCTGTTCGGGGAGATCGTCCTTGAGGTTAGACGATTCCCCGCGGGAATCCTCGAAAAGGAGAACCAGTTTGCCATTGCGTGGACGAATGGCGGGTACACCGATGTGCATTGAGCCTGTGATGGATAACTTGTCTTCGAGCGGAAGATTCACCCGCCCAACTAGCCCTCGGCGTCGTCCGGTGGGCGAATTGGCTGTTCGTGCCCCACGGCTCGCGCCGTGGGCTAGTAGGCGGCCTGAGATAGAAGTTAGAAAACAAGCGGTCAGAGTAGCGATGCTGACCAGGTGATTGTGTACTGATGGCAAGTGACTTCCCGTGGGCGCGAAATCGATGTAAGTTAGAGCCTCGGCTTGGGCGGTTTAACAATCGTCCAGGCGTTGACGCCTTGGCGCGTGGACTTGCGGCGGTAGACTTTGTCGCCGGCGGTGAGGTAGAGGTAGTCGAGGTTGGGTCCGCCGAAGGCGACGCTCGCGAGAGGACCCGGCTGGGGCTTATTGAGAATGGCGTTAACGCGGCCGGCCGGGTCGACGATTTGGAGGCCGAGGTTACTGGTGACGTAAAGGAAGCCTTCAGTATCGACGGTGAGGCCGTCGGCGCTGGAGCGAGGGGTTTGGTCAGCTAACTCGAGGCGGTAAAACTGTTCGCCGTTGACGAGCGATCCGTCGGCGGTTCTTTGAAAGCTCCATACCCAGCGGTCGGCGGAATCGGCGACGATCAACATACTCTGGTCCGGCGAGAGAGTAACTCCGTTGGGGGATTGAATGCCTTCGTGGACGACGCGTTTCTGGCGTTGGGCATCGATGAGCCAGAGGCGCTTGGCGGCAGGGTCGGAGTAATAGATTTCGCCTTTGGCGGTGACGGTGAGATCGTTGGCATCGGCTCCGTCGGCGATGACGGTTTCGGTGCCGTCCATATGAAAGGCAACGATCTGTTTGGGTTCACGGCGACAGGCATAAAGGTTACCGTCGGGGCCGAACTTTAGGCCAGAGACCTTGCCGACCTTGTCCTTGAAGAGAGTTACTTTCTGATCGAGACCGATCTTCCATATTTTGTCGGCGCGAATGTCGGTGAAAAAGAGATTCCCTTGCCGGTCGACGGTGGGGCCTTCGGCGAAGGTGTGGCCTTGGCTGAGTAACTGCCAATCTTGGGTTGGATCAATAAATTGAGTTACTGGACGGGTGCCTTTGGCGATGGGTTGGGGATAGTCGCGCCAGAGCCAGCGGAGGGCGTCGGGGAGAATCGCGGAGCCGTGAATGCCGTTATGCGCTTCATTGCCGATGACAAAGGTATGGTCGTAGCCGGCGTAAGTGAGGGCCATATCGATATCTTCGTTGGCGCGGAACC